>JANMYG010000751.1:0-12381 GCA_031381865.1 Betaproteobacteria bacterium
GTAGAGAGCGCAGCGAACGCAGCGAGTTCCGCGGCCCGACCCCTGGGCGAGTACCGCAGGGCAGTCGACGCGTTCAGCGGAGACCGCCCCAGCATGAGCCACCGCCGGGTACCGCCTGGCGCGAGGCGCGCCAACGAGAGGTAGTTGGTGGTCGAAGATTGACGACCGCAACGTCCGCAACCGGCCGAAAGCAGACTGCGCGCGCGGATGAGCACTTTGCGCATCGCCGGGCGCGCTACACACGGTGGGCCCACTGACATGGCCGTTGTCCAGTTTCTGACCCGCACCCATGGCCGCGGCCGGCCCGACTGGACCGACTGGTTGAGTTACGCCTACCTTTGCGTGGGCCTGTTCACGATGTTCGCGCCGATCCTTTGGCTGGTGATGTCTTCCTTCAAGACCGAAAGCGCCATCAGCCAGTTTCCGCCCTCGTTCCTGCCTTATTCCCAGAAGTCGGTGCTGGTGGCCGGACATGACAAACCGTTGCCACTGTTCATGACGCGCGACGCGCAAGGGGGCCTGCGCGAAATGGCACAGGTGCGGCGCATCGGCATCATGGCCACCATGGTCGACCCGGCCGCGCCCGGCTCCGAGATCCGCGTCAACATCAACGACCGCAAACCGGTCAATGAACTCAAGTTCGCCGCCAGCAACTACACCGACCTGTTCGGCAAGTTCAGCTTCGGCAGCTACCTGTGGAACAGCGTGTTCATCACGGTGGTCGCGACGCTGCTCACGCTGTTGATCAACTCGATGGCCGCGTTCGCGCTGTCCAAGTACCAGTTCCGGGGCCAGAAGGCGGTGTTCATGCTGATCATCGCCACCCTGATGATTCCACCCACCATCATCCTGGTGCCGGTGTTCCTGGTCATCAACAGCGTGGGCCTGCTCAACAGCCTGTGGGGCGTCATCCTGCCGGCGATCGCCACGCCCACCGGCGTGTTCCTGCTACGCCAGTACATGCTGACCATTCCCGACGAACTGCTGGAGGCGGCACGCATGGACCATGCAAGCGAATGGCGCATCTACTGGAAGATCATCCTGCCGCTGGCGGCGCCGGCGCTGGCCGTGCTGGCCATCTTCTCGGTGATGTGGCGCTGGAACGACTTCCTGCTGCCGCTGATCGTGTTGTCCAAGTCCGAGTTCTTCACGCTGCAGCTGGCGCTCAACTCGTTCCAGGGCGAGCTCAACACGCAGTGGCACTACCTGCTGGCGATGACCGTGATCACGCTCATCCCGATCACGCTGGTGTTCGCGTTCCTGCAGAAATACATCACTACCGGCATCGCCAGCGCGGGCGTGAAATAAACCATTCGAGGACTTGCGCGTGGCCACACTGGAACTGAACCGCATCGTCAAGAGTTTCGACCGCACCACCATCCTGCATGGCATCGACCTGTCGGTGCGGGACGGCGAGTTCGTGGTCTTCGTCGGCCCATCGGGTTGCGGCAAGTCGACACTGCTGCGGGTTATCGCCGGGCTGGAGGCGCCCACCTCGGGCGAGATCGGCATCGACGGCCAGAACGTCAACGCCGTTTCGGCCGCCCACCGGGGTTGCGCCATGGTGTTCCAGTCGTACGCGTTGTACCCGCACATGACGGTGTACGACAACATGGCCTTCGGGCTCGAGAACATCGGTGTGCCCAAGGCGCAGATCGAGGCCAAGGTGGGTGCCGCGGCCGCGCTGCTGCGCCTGGATGAACTGCTGCGGCGCAAGCCCACGCAGCTGTCGGGCGGCCAGCGCCAGCGCGTGGCCATTGGCCGCGCCATCGTGCGCGAGCCCAAGTTGTTCCTGTTCGACGAACCGCTGTCGAACCTGGACGCCGAATTGCGGGTGTCGATGCGCGCCGAAATCCGCGACCTGCACGCGCGCCTGAAGGCCACCATGGTCTATGTCACGCACGACCAGGTCGAGGCCATGACGATGGCCGACAAGATCGTGGTGCTGCGGGCCGGGCGGGTGGAGCAGGTGGGTGCGCCGCTGGAGTTGTACAACCGGCCGGTCAACACCTTCGTGGCCGGTTTCATCGGCAGCCCGCGCATGAACTTCCTTCCGGTGGCCCTGCTGCCGCCCGACGCGAGCAGCGGCGCACATGCGCTGGTGCCCGGCGGCACCCACACCATCGGCTTGCGGCCCGAACATGCGCAGATCGCCGCTGACGGTCCGATCGCGATGCGGGTGTCGCAGGTGGAGCAGCTGGGCTCCACCAGTCTGCTGCACGGAACCGTGGGCACCGACACGGCGTTCGAGATGGTGCTGAACGGGCAGACCACGATCGCCGGCGGGGACACGGTACGCCTCGGGCTGCCCGCACAACACCTGCATTGCTTCAACGCGGCGGGCCTGCGCCTGTGAAGACCCTGACCGGTGCGCATGTCGCCCATGCCGGCGCACACGGCATCGACCTGGCGCTCGATGGCGGCGCAACCTTCAGTGTGCAGGTGCTCGAGGCGAGCATGGTGCGGGTGCGCTACAAGACCGCCGCCGGCTACCGGGAGCCACGCACCTGGGCCATCGCGCCAGAGCCGGGCTGCGACGTGCCCTGGCACGGCCGCGCGCGGGACAACCTGAGCGGCTTCGGCTGCCCGCCCGCCCGACTGACGCGGCGCGATGCGCTGGTGACTCTGGATACCGGCGCGTTGTCGGTCACGGTGCGCCCCGAGCCCCTGATGTTGTCATGGACCGACGGTGCGGGCCAGACGCTGGCGCAGGACCGCGCCACCTCGTCCTATTTCGCCAGCGCGCGCACCGGCGCCGTGCGCCACTATCTGCAGCGCGACCGGGCCGAGCGTTATTACGGCCTCGGCGACAAGACCGGCGCGCTCAACCTGCATGGCCGGCGCCTGCGCACGCTGGCCCTGGACTCGCTCGGTTACGACCCGCAGCACGGGGACCCGCTGTACAAGCACTGGCCCTTTGTGCTGACGCGCACGCCCGGTGGCGCCTGGTGGGGCATTTATTACGACACCTTATGCGCCTGCACCTTCGACCTGGGCTGCGAGCACGACAACTACCACGAGCTGTTCCGGTATGTGGAGATCGACGACGGCGACCTCGACTACACGCTGATGGCCGGTGCCACGCCGGGCGAGGTGATTGCCCAGTTCGTCAAACTGATCGGCGGCACGCACCTGCCGCCGCGCTGGTCGCTGGGTTATGCGCAAACCGCCATGGGCCTGGCGGACGCACCCGACGCCCAGCAGCAACTCGACAACTTCATCACCCGTATCGAAGCCGAAGGCATTGCGTGCTCGGCGTTCCACTACGGCTCGGGTTATTCGTCGCGCGGCAAGCGGCGTTATGTGTTCACCTGGAACAACGACAAGTTCCCCGACCCGAAGGCGCTGAATGCGCGTTTTCAGCGCAGCGGCATGCGCCTGGTGGCCAATATCAAGCCGTGCCTGCTGGACGACCACCCGGCGTTCGACGCGGTGCGGGCGCAAGGCGGCTTCATCCATGACGCGGCCAGCGGCCAGCCGGTGGTGGAGCGGTTCTGGGACGGCGTGGGTTCGCACCTGGATTTCACCCACCCGGCCGCCATCGCCTGGTGGCAGAAAAGCCTGAAGGACCAGGTGCTGGACTTCGGCATCGACGCCGGCTGGAACGACAACAACGAATACGCGGTCATGGACGACGGCGCGCGTTGCCACGGCTTCGGTGCGCCATTGCCGATGCACCGGGCGCGGCCGCTGCACGGCCTGCTCATGACGCGCGCCAGCTTCGAGGCCCAGGCCGCCCATGCGCCGGACAAGAACCAGCCGGTATTCGGCGTCACGCGCGGCGGCGCGCCCGGGCTGCAGCGCTACGCACAAACCTGGAGCGGCGACAACACCACCAGCTGGGAGACCCTGCGCTGGAACATCCGCACCGGCCTGCAGATGGGCCTGTCGGGCATGTTCAACGTGGGCCACGACGTGGGCGGTTTTGCCGGCCCCTCGCCCGGCCCGGAACTGTTCGTGCGCTGGGTCCAGGCGTGTTGCCTGAACCCGCGCATGGTGATGAACTCCTGGAAAGCCGATGGCAGCAACAACGTGCCCTGGTTGCATCCCGAGGTCACGCACCTTGTGGCCGCCGCCATCCGGCTGCGCTACACGCTGATGCCCTACTTGTGGTCGCTGTTTGAGCGGGCGCACCAGCTGCACCAGCCGATCATCCGGCCGACCTTCTACGACTTTCCCCAGGACGAGCGGTGTTTCGCCGACTGCGACGATTTCATGCTCGGCGATGCGCTGCTGGTGGCGCCGGTGGTGCACCCCGGCGCGAGGTCGCGCGAGGTCTACCTTCCCGGCGGACCGGCGGCCTGGTTCGACTTCCATGACGGCACCCGTCTCGAAGCCGGACAACGGCACACCGTCGCGGCGCCGCTGTCCACACTGCTGCTGTTCGCGCGCGCCGGCGCATCGATCCCGGTCGCCGCCGCGGTTGCGGGGCGGCATCACCATGACGACCCGGTGAGCGAAATCCGCAGCTTTGCGCCCTGAGCGCAGGCCGGGCTGCCGCGATCCAAGAAAAGAGCGCCGCGCCGCCCTCCAAGCCGGCTCGCACCGCAGCTCGCCGGACAAAGGCCGCCAGTGCGCCGCGCCGCGCCGGGCTGCCCCAAGCCAACTCGCACCGCAGCTCGTAGTGCGTAGTGCGAAGTGCGCATTGCGCATTGCGAAGTGCGCATTGCGCAGTGCGCAGTGCGAAGTTTCCGCGGTGCGGGCTGTGGCCGTCCGGCGCGTGCCACGCCGGTGTCTTGCCTTTTGTCAGACCGCGCGCAGCACGAATCTGGCACCATGGGCCATATGGACCCGGCCTTGCCACCCCTCATCCACGCGCTGCTCGAGCCGCGGCGTTATCCGCACGCGGCGCCGGACGTCGAACTGGTCCAGACCCATATCTCGTGGATATTGCTGGCCGGCGACTTCGCCTACAAGATCAAGAAACCACTGAAGCTGCCGTTCCTGGATTTCAGTACGCTGGAGTTGCGGCGTGCCTGCTGCGTCGACGAGTTGCGCCTGAACCGCCGTGTTGCGCCCGACCTCTATCTGGACGTGGTCGGCCTCTTCGGCACACCACACGAACCACGGTTCACCGGCCCAGGAACACCGATCGAATACGCGGTCAAGATGCGGCGCTTCGAACAGACCGGGCGACTGGACCTGGTCTGCGCGCGCCACGAGTTGCATCCGGCGCAGCTGTCCGACCTGGCCGATTCGGTGGTCGCTTTTCACGCTGGCGCGGCGCTGGCGCCGCCGGCATCGCGCTTCGGTTCCGCCAGCGACGTCATGGCGCCTGCCATGGACAACTTCCGTGACCTGCCACGGCTGCTGCCGGACCCCGGGCTGCGTGTGCGGCTGGATGCAGTGCGCGGCTGGACCGAGGCGCAGTTCGGACAACTGGCCGCGCGGATGGAAGCGCGCAAGTCCGCCGGACGGGTGCGTGAATGCCATGGCGACCTGCACCTGGCCAATCTGGTGCTGATCGACGGTCGGGTGCGGATGTTCGACTGCATCGAGTTCAACGATGACCTGCGCTGGATCGACGTGGCGAGCGACATCGCCTTTACCTACGTCGATCTGCTGGACCATGGCGAGCCCGGTCTGGCCAACTGGTTCGTGAATGAAGTCCTGGGCCGCAGCGGTGACTACGGTGCGGCCGAGGTGCTGCGTTTCTACGCCGTCTACCGCGCCATGGTGCGCGCCAAGGTGGCGGCGATCCGCAGTACGCAGACACACGGCGGCGACAACCCGGCGGTGGAATACATCGCGCTGGCAGAACGCCTGATGGCGCCACCGCCACGCCGGCTGGTCATCACGCACGGACTGGCCGGCTGCGGCAAGACGGTCGCCTCCGACCAGCTGTTGCAAGGCGATCCCCGTGCGTCGACCTTGCGCCTGCGCTCCGATGTGGAGCGCAAACGGCTGTTCGGCCTGACCGGCGACCAGCGCAGCCACTCGGGAACCGGCACCGGCATCTATGCGCCCGACGCGCACCTGCGCACCTATACACACCTGCTCGCGCTGGCGCAGATGCTGTTGCATGCCGGCTGGTCCGTGGTGGTGGACGCGGCCTTCCTGCGACACACCGAGCGCATGCGATTCGAGGCGCTGGCGAAGGACATCGGCGTGGTGTTTGCGATCCTTGCGCCGCAGGCCACGCCCGTCGAATTGCGCCAGCGCATCCAGGCGCGGTCGGACCGCGGCCGCGACGCCTCCGAGGCCACGCCGGAGGTGCTGGAACAACAGATGCGCCAGATCGAGCCGTTGACGGCGCACGAACGAGGCCTCCTGCTGGCGCCCGGGGATCCCGGCCGAGGCCTTGCGGCATAATGGTTTTCGCTGCCGCGGGCATCGTCAACGCACGACTTTGGCCCGTGTCGGCGCGACCCGGCAGTCCTTCGGTCGCAATCCATGCGAACAAGGGGGTTCGGTGCCCGCATCCGCTGAAAGACCGACGATTCTGATCGTCGACGACACGCCCGCCAATCTGGCGCTGCTGGTCGAGATCCTGAAATCCGATTACCGCACCAAGGTCGCGATCAACGGCGAAAAGGCCCTGGAACTGGCATTTTCGGACTCGCCGCCGGACCTGATCCTGCTCGACATCATGATGCCGGGCATCAACGGCTACCAGGTCTGCCAGCGACTCAAGGCGAACCCGGCAACGCAGAACATCCCGGTCATTTTTGTCACCGCGATGGGTGAGGTGGAAGACGAAACCCGGGGCCTGGAGCTCGGCGGCGTCGATTACGTCACGAAACCCATCAGCCCGGCGATCGTCAAGGCGCGCGTCAAGACGCACCTTGCGGTTTCCGAACAGGCGCGGCAACTCGAGCGCCTGGTCGGCCGGCTAGAACAGCAGGCGGTCGAATTGTCGAACCTGAACCAGACACTCGAACAACGCGTGGCGCAAGGTGTCAGCCAGGTCGAACGCCTGGGTCGGCTGAAGCGGTTCTTTTCGCCCTCGGTGGTGAACCTGTTGCTGTCGGGATCGGTGGAGGATCCGCTCAAGAGCCATCGGCGCGAGATTGCCGCGGCATTTGTGGACCTGCGCGGCTTCACCGCTTTCACCGAGACCTCGGATCCGGAAGAGGTGATGCGCGTGCTGGGCGAGTACCACGAAGCCATGGGCGAACTCGTGATGCAGTACAGCGGCACGCTGGAGCACTTCGCCGGCGACGGCATGATGATCTACTTCAACGACCCGGTCGAAATCGACAACCCGGCCGGCGTCGCCGTGAAGATGGCCATCGCCATGCAGCAGAGCTTCGCAACGCTGGTACACGGATGGCACGAACGCGGTTATGCGCTGTCGATGGGAATCGGTGTCGCGCTGGGCTACGCCACCATCGGTGCGATCGGCTTCGAAGGGCGGCGCGACTACGGGGTGATCGGCAATGTGACCAATCTTGCCGCGCGCTTGTGCGGCGAGGCAACCGGCGGGCAGATCCTGATCTCGCAGCGGGTACGCGGCTTCGTCTCGGATTTTGCGCGCACCGAAGCGATCGGCGAGCTCCAGCTCAAGGGTTTCCACCGTCCTACACCGGCCTTCGCGGTGCACGGCTACCTCGACGCAACGCAACCGGCGCCGCGTTAGCGCCATCGACCATGCGCCTGCGCAAAGTCTCGTCCTGGTTCTTTGCCGTGGTGCTGCTGGTGCTGGGCGCGAACGCCATGTTTCTGGTGCTGATCAAGGGCTCCTACGACACGGTCGTCCAGGCCCAGAACCACCGCCAGCGCGCACTCGGCATTGCCAACGACCTGCATCAGGAGACTGAACAACTGGCGCGCCTCGTGCGCGCTTTCACGGCCACGGGTGAATCGCGCTACCTGCGTTACTACTACGACATCCTGGGCGTGCGGCAGGGGGAATTGGCGGCGCCGGCCACCGCCAACCCGAAGACCTACTGGGACGACGTGATCGCCGGAAGGGTCAAGCACAGCATGCCCACGAACGGGAACAAACGTGCCATCGCCGACCTCATGAAATCACAGGGATTCAGCGACGCCGAGCTGCTGGCGCTCAAGCGCGTGCTCGACGCCACGGCGGCGATGAACAAGATCGAACAGAAGGCGTTCGCCGCGACCCAGGGACTGTACGACCCGGACACGGAAGAGTTCGTATCCGACGGCACGCCGCGGCTCGATTTCGCCGGCCAGCTGGTCCACAGCGAAACCTACAACGCGCTCAAGGCCGACCTGTCGACCGCGGTCGATGGCCTGGTCAGCATGACCGACCTTCGCACCAGTGCCGAAGTGGCGACCGCCGGAACCCGGCTCGAACGCTGGATATTGCTGTCACTGGTGAGCATGGCGGCCACGATTGTCATGGCCGTGATCGGCTTGCGGGTCATTCGGCAAAAGGTGCTGGTGCCGATCCACCGTCTCGGCAAGGACGCCGACCGGCTGGCCGCCGGGGACTATGCCACGCGCACCGGAGAACTGCGTGGATTTGACGAATTGACGGCCCTCGGGCGCACCGTCGATTCGATGGCCCAGGCGATCGAAGACGACATCGGCCGGCGCCACGTGGTGCAGAAGGAGCTTGAAGTCGCGCGCAAACAGGCCGAAGACGCGACGCACGCCAAGTCGATGTTCCTGGCCAACATGAGCCACGAGATCCGCACGCCCATGAACGCGATCCTCGGCATGGCCTACCTCGCGCTGCGGACCGATCTGAACGCGCGCCAGCACGACTATGTGAACAAGATCCATGACGCGGCCAAGTCGCTGCTCGGCATCATCAACGACATTCTCGATTTCTCGAAGATCGAGGCGGGCAAGCTCGAGCTCGAGCTGGGGCGCTTTCGCGTCGAGGACGTGGCGGGAAATTCACTCTCGCTGCTGCGCCAGCGCGCGCACGAAAAGGATATCGAGCTGCTGTTCGACGTGACCGAGGCGCGCCTGCTCGGCGAGAGCGGCGCGCTCATGGGCGACGCGCTGCGCCTGGGGCAGGTGCTGACGAACCTGCTGTCCAACGCGGTCAAGTTCACGCACCACGGCTACGTCAAGCTGCTGATCGGAGTCGAGCACAACCACGCCGACGCCGTGACCCTGCGCTTCACCATCCGCGACACCGGCATCGGCATGACGCCGGACCAGATCGCGCGCCTGTTCCAGGAGTTCACGCAGGCCGACGGCTCCACCACACGCAAGTACGGTGGCACCGGCCTGGGCCTGACGATTTCCAAGAAGATCGTCGAGTTGATGGGCGGCCGGATCTGGGTGGAAAGTGTCCCCGGGGCGGGCTCCAGTTTCTACTTTAGCGCCCGCTTTGCGTTGACCAGCCCACCGGCGCCGATGTCTGCGCCGCTGCCGCGTGCGGATGCGATGCGGGTGCTGGTGGTCGACGACCAGCCAGACGCGCGGCTGGCATTGACCGATTTGCTGGGCGCGCTGGGCGTTGGCAGCACATCCCCGCACGGCGTCGAATCGGCGGACGACGGCGACACCGCACTGGCCATGGTCGAGCGCGCGCTGCAGGAGGGGCATCCCTACGACCTGCTGCTCATCGACTGGGTCATGCCGCGGCTCGACGGTGCCGGCGTGTTGAAGGCGCTGCAGGCGAGCCCCGAGGCGACGCGCCCGTTGCCCGTGATCGTCTCGGCCTACGACTCGGACATCGTGCACGATACGGCCAATGCACTGGGCGCGCGCCATTTCCTGCCCAAGCCGGTGCTGCCCGAATCGCTGCGCGATCTGGTCAGGTGGCTTGCGGGCCACGAACATGCCGATAGCCCGGACACGACACCCACGGCGCGCGCCGCCGGAGTCGAACTCGCCGGATTGCGGGTGCTGCTGGTCGAAGACAACCCGATCAACCAGCAGCTTGCGGTCGAACTCATGGAAAGCCGTGGCGTCGAGGTGGACGTCGCGGGCAACGGACAGGAAGGCATCGAACGCATCAACGCGCATGTGCCGACGCATTACGCGGTGGTGCTGATGGATCTTCAGATGCCCGTCATGGACGGTTACGAAGCGACCCGCCTGCTGCGCATGGATGCACGGTATTTGAACCTGCCGATCATTGCCATGACGGCCCACGCGATGGCGGATGAGCGCCAGCGTTGCCTGGTGCTGGGCATGAACGGGCATGTCAGCAAGCCGATCGACCCGGAGCTGCTGTTCGCCACGCTGGCGGGGTTCAATGCCGCTGTAGCCGGCGCGCGGCCGGGCCCGACGACATTACCCAACGTACGCCCCCCGCCCGCAACAGCCAGGATCGACCCGGTGCTGCCGGACATTGCCGGTCTGGAGGTGCGCGCCGGGCTGCGCCATGCAGGCGGCAACACGCTGCTTTATACGCAACTGCTGCGTCGTTTCGCAGACGACTTCGCCGGCTTCGATGCCACCATCGGGTCGATGCTGGACGCGCAGGACTGGGACGGCGCGACGCGCCACGCCCACACCTTGAAGGGGCTCGGTGCGACCCTCGGCGCCAATGCCATCGCGAGCCTCGCCGCCGAATTGGAGCGGTCGCTGCGGGGCCGCGACGCGGCGGCGGCACGCGGCAATCTCGACCGCACCGGTGCGTCCGTTGCCGCACTGGTTGCCGCCCTGGGTTCGCACTTCGCCACCGGCAACACCACGGCGGCAACTGGTGCCGCCAGCGGCGACGACAACGGAGTGAGGCCCTGCGGCGACACGACAACCGACCCGGGCGATTTGCCCGATTGGCTGCCGCGTTTGCGCACCTTGCTGGCGCAAGGCGACAACGAAGCGCGCGATCTCTGGGAGGCAAACCAAGAGGATATCCAGGCGCACTTGCCGCCCCATGTGGTTCAGCGCGTATCCCACGCGCTGGCGAATTTCGAATTCGATGCGGCATTGCGACTACTGCCGGAGGGGCCGGTCGATTGAGACTGGTAGCGCGGTGGCGTTGTGTGGTGCCAACGCTTTTGACGATTGCCGATTTGGCAGGGTGCCGATTAGCGCGATTCGGCCGCTGCGTCCGTTCCCCAAAGCTATGATGCGTCGTAGCCTATCGGACGGACAGTGGCCCCGTTGCCGCCGCCGATCCGAATCGCGTCAAGAACGACAAGAAACCGAAAGGCGGGGGAAGCTTGAAGATCCGGCTACGCGCGTATTTGCGACTGACACGCACGCTGGGAGTGGGGCTCTCCGCGGCTGTGCTGTGCGCGGCCGCCGCCGCGGCGGAAGTGTCACTGACTGGATTCGGAACCATCGGCTACGCTGTTTCAGACCAGCGATTTCAGTATCTGCGCTATATCGACAAGGGCGGCACGCTCAAGGCCGATTCGCTTGTCGGTTTGCAGGGTGAATTGGTTTTAGACCCGCAGTGGAGCGCCACCGTTCAGATCGTCGCCAGCGCACCCAGGACGCGAGACGATGGGTATGAAGCGCAAGTTCGTTGGGCGTTCGCCAGTTATCGACCCAACAATGAGTGGCTGTTTCGCGCGGGTCGGTTGCGGCCGCCAGTACTGGTCAACGCCCAAAACGCGGAAGTCGGCGTGACATTTGATCATGCGCGGTTGCCCACAGAAGTCTATTCACTTGTTCCTGTATATGACCTGGACGGCGTGGCGATCACAAAGACCTGGGCCCTGGAAAATTCCGAAATCAATCTGGACGGATATGCGGGAAACACAAGGATCAAGTTCCGTAACCCGTTCCAGGCCAATCCTGCCTTAAGGTTATTCCCAGACCCATACATACCAGAAAGGGTGGCGTTTGCGGGGTTGGTCCTGTCGCATTCTTCGGGGCCATTCTTATTGCGGGCTGGGGTCCACCGAGGCGTTTTGAGACCGAATGGAGTGCCATTTATCGATGGAATCACACCGGCACCGTTTCCGGCGCCGCCGCCTTTTGGAGGCACCCTTTACGCGCCGGGAAATCTAATCGACAAACTTAGTTTTAGCGCTCTTACACTGGGCGCTGACTGGCAATCCGGCGACTGGCGGCTCACTGGGGAATACGGCCAACGGCGCATTGGCGGCAGCAACATCGGTAACAACAGCAGGAGTGCGTACGCCACCGTGGCGCGAAAGTCAGGCCACTGGACGCCGTACTTCACCTATGCTCGCCTGTTGTCCACGCCCGCGATTCGCAAGCTTTATGAAGAATTGAATGCCACCCCAGTTCCGCTTGGCGCACAGGGGCCTCCATTGTTCATACCGGCAAGTTTCCATCAAATTCTCGCTGGCCAGATTTGGGTCTACGACCAGTACTCCACAATGCTTGGCGCCTCTTACCACGTCGGGCCTACTTCCAAGCTCAAATTCGAATGGATGCGCACCCACGTTGGTCTTGGTTCTGCTTTGGTGGACGGCGACGTCCACCGCAAGAGTTTCAACGTGTTCTCGATGTCCTACAACTTCGTGTTCTGACTGCCTTCCCCATGTCCAAGGCCGCCATCCGCACACTGCTGCTCGCGCTGGT
>JANMYG010000777.1:0-16571 GCA_031381865.1 Betaproteobacteria bacterium
CCGACGCCGCCTGCACCTTGTCTTATGAGGCTGGCGCGAATCCAAATACCTTCGCGCTGCAGTTCCCCGAGCCGCAATGGGCCGTCACGCCGGGCCAGTCGGCGGTGCTCTACGACGGCGATGTGTGCCTGGGTGGCGGCGTCATCAGCGCCGCGACGCCGTGGAACTGACGGGTCGTGGCTGGTGCGCGGCAACCCGGTCCTTGTGCCGGGTGTATCCACCGACCGACGTAGCCAATGACCAATTGCGTTACCAGTCCCAACGGCATAACATCCGCAGATCAGATGCCATCAAGGAGCGCCTATGTCGACGCGTCGTTCAAGTCTGCTCGGTCTGGGTTTCATGCTGGCCCTGGCCGGGGTTCCAGCCTCCACTTCGTTTGCGCAGGCAAAGACACCGGCCATCGACGGCTACGATCCGGTGGCGTATTTCATCGACAAGCGGCCAGTCCAGGGGCAGCCAGCCATCAGTTATGACTGGGATGACAAGCGCTACCTGTTCGCAAACGCCAAGCACCGCGACCTGTTCGCGGGCGATCCCGATCGTTATGAGCCGCAGTTCAATGGCCATTGCGCCGGCAATGTCGCCAAAGGCAATAAGGTCAAGGCCGACCCGACAATCTGGCGCGTGGTCGATGGCAAGCTCTACCTTTTTGCGGGGCGGCCATCCAGTGACGAAGCGGTTGCCAGGGCGGTCGTCGTCGCCCAAGCCAAGTGGAAAGACCTCAAGTAGCGTCGTAGTCGCCGGCGGGTCGGTTCAGAAGCCGGCCTTGCGCAGGCTTCGCTGCACTTTCTCCATGTCCGGCGCATTGGCGAATCGGGTACCGAGCAACTCGGCCTGAAACAACGGCAGCAGCCTTCGAAGCTGTTCCACCGCAAGCCGCGCGCCTTCGACGTCGCCAAGCTCGGCCAGTGCGATCACGCGGATCACTTGAAAATTGTGAAAATCCGGGTCCTTGAGCAAGCCGCGGTCCGCCAGCGTGACCGCATCCCGGTAACGCCCGGCCATGTAATAGGCGAAAGCCAGGTCATAGTTGTTGCCGGCGCGCAGTTGCGGGTCGAAGCGTTGCGCGGTCTCGAGGCTGCTGATCGCCTCGTCGACCCGGCCCTGCCACAGCAGCACACTGCCGCGCGATGCGTAGGCCGACGAGTCGCTGCCATTGAGTTCGAGCGCCCGGTTGACTTCGGACAGTGCCTGCTCGTATTTGCCCTGTACGGTGTAAACCGAGCCGAGCAGCCCGTGTGCACGCACCTGTGAGCCAGCATCGTCACTTGCCAGCGTTTTCAAGGCCAGTGCGGCGCTTCGGTTGACGGCTTCCTGGGTGTCTTCAACCCAGCCGTAGACCGCCCGATACCACTCGGCTTCGCCGAGTGCGATCTGGGCGGCCGCGTAGTTGGGCGCCATGGCCAGTGCCTGCGAGAGCAGGTTGCGCGCCTCGCGGTTGCTGACCCGCTCGCTGCGATTGAGCAGTGCGCGGGCGCGCAGCACCAGGTCGTAGGCTTCCAGACTCTCGGTCGGCTTGGAGAACACGCGCTGCTGTTCGACACTGCTCAGCTTGACGGCGAGTTTTCCGACGATATTCCTGACCACCTGGTCCTGCAGCTCGAACACCTGCTGGCCGGCGCCCTCGAAACGATCCGACCACAACTGCGTGCCGGTCGACGCGTCGCTGAGCTCGACCGCGACGCGCAGCTTGCCGTCGGCCTGGCGCACGCTGCCGCGTGCGATATAACGCACGCCCAGTTCGCGGCTGATCTGGTCCGGGCTGGTCGCGCGCCCCTTGTACACCTGCACCGCATTGTGCGAGATCACCATGACGCCGGAGAACCGCCCCAGCGCGTTGATGATGTCCTCGGTGATGCCGTCGCTGAAATAGTCGCGTTGCGCGTCACCGCTCTGGTTGACGAAGGGCAACACGGCGATGGTGGCGCGGGCACTGTTCTCCATCGATTTGCCACCCGCCATCGACATTGCAGCGCGTCGCGCCTTGTCGCCGAGGCCGGGAACCAGCAGCAGCGCGCCAGCCAACGCGACCGCCAGCAGGCCGGCGCCAGTCGCCGCCCACTTCCAGCCGCGGCGTTTTGGCATCGCGGCCATCCAGGACTTGCGGGGCACAGTGCCGGCCGGTCCAGCGTCGCCCGCGCCGATGCCAAGCCGGTACACATGGACCGGCCGCTCGATGTTCTTGACTGAATGCTCCCCGGCGTCGGTGAAACGCACGTCGATCCGGTCACGCACCTGCTCATAGGCGCTGGCAGATATCGCAACTGCGCCGGGCTCGCACAGGCTCTCCAGCCGCGCGGCGACGTTGACGCCATCGCCATAGACACCCGAAGGTTCCACCAGCACGTCGCCCAGATTCACGCCGATGCGGTACTGCATGCGCTGGTCGTGCGGCAACGGCAGGTTGCGCAGCGCGAATGCGCGCTGGAGTTCGAGCGCGCATTCCACCGCTTTCACCACCGACGCGAACTCGGCAAGGACCGAGTCGCCGGGGGCGTTCACGATGCGCCCCTGGTGCGCGTCCACCTTGTCGGAAAACAGGTCGCGGCTTTCGTTGAGCAACCGCAGCGTGGCCTGGTCGTCGGCGTGCATCAGCCGGCTATAACCGACCACGTCGGCGGCGAGAATCGCCGCCAGCCTGCGTTCGACCTGGGTGCTGTCCATACTGGGGTCTTCAGCCGGATGCTAACAGGCGATCCGTGCCGACGAAATCATGGACTCGGGTCGCCCGACGCCGTCCAGCCACCAGGCCGGAACCTCGCCCGCCCGGGTGCAGGTAAAGCCATGTGGGCGCGCGTCCGTACCCGCGCGCCACGGGCATCGCGCAATACGCAAGACGCCGGCGCGTCGCGCCTCAGAACGGAATATCGTCGTCCATGTCGTCGAAGCCGCTCGATGGCTTGGTCGTGGCGGCGGGCTGCGGGCGCGGCGCCGAAGCGGCGGGGCGCGACGCGGGTGTGTTGGGTCGCGCATAACCGCCGCCGCCAGCACCGTCTTCGCCGCCCGGGCTACCCATGCCTTCGCGTTTGCCGAGCAGCTGCATTTCGGTGGCGATGATGTCGCAGGTGTTTTGCTCCACGCCGTCCTTGTTGGTGAACTTGCCGTACTTCAGCCGCCCTTCAACGTAGATCGGGTTGCCTTTCTTGACGTATTCGCCGGCGATTTCGGCCAGCCGGTCGAAAAAGGTGATGCGGTGCCACTGGGTGTCCTCGATCATTTCCCCGCTGTTCTTGTCCTTGCGCCGGGTCGATGTGGCCAGCGTGACGTTGGCAACCGCCTGGCCCGAGGGCAGATAACGGATCTCGGGGTCGCGGCCACAATTGCCAACCAGGATGACTTTGTTTACAGACGCCATGATGTGCTCCAGAAGTTGTGCGGATTATCCCGCCAAATGATTCGCGGATTTCTCCGCCACCGTGATGATGACGCGTCGCATCGGTTGCGCTTGCGGGTGTGGGCGGCGCGGGCTTTCGACACAATATGCCGATCGCGGCCTACACAGCCGCAACCACCTGTACCCAGCGGTTGGCACTGGCTGACATGCGGCCAATGCGCCTTCGCAGCGAGCGCCGGGCGCCGACCACCAAAAGCCGCAAAGGAAAACCGCCATGGCCACAGCGCGCAAAGTCCTGTTCATATCCGCCGACCAGTGGCGCGGCGAATGCCTGTCCGCGCTGGGCCACCCGGTGGTGAAGACGCCGCATCTGGACGCGCTGGCCGCCGGGGCTACGTTGTTCCGGCGCCATTTCGCGGTGACCGCGCCCTGCGGGCCGGCGCGCGCCAGCATGCAGACCGGCCTGTACCTGATGAACCACCGCTCCGGGCGCAACGGCACGCCGCTGGACCGGCGCCACACCAATATCGCGCAGGAAGTGCGCAAGATCGGCTTCGATCCGATCCTGTTCGGCTACACCGACACCAGCGCCGACCCGCGTGGCCTGCATCCCGAAGACCCGGCGCTGCGCACCTTCGAGGGACCATTGCCGGGCTACCGGATCGGCCGCTTGTTCCCGGACCACATGGCGGCATGGATGCAGGACTTGCGCGCCAAGGGTTACCGGTTCGAAGGGCGCAAGGACGTCTACCAGCCCCGTCCAGGCTTTGTCCTGCCGCCGGAGCGCGGCCACCGCTTCATCCCGACCCTGTTCAAGGCCGAGGACAGCGACACCAATTTCCTGGCCAACGAAGTCATCGCCTGGCTGGGCGACCACCGGCGACAGGACTGGTTCATGCATTGCGTGTTCCTGCGTCCGCACCCGCCGGTGATCGCGCCCGAACCCTACAACGCACTCTACGACCCGGCCCTGGTGCCCCTGCCCCAGCGCCGGTCCACGCCGTTGGAGGAGGCCGCCCAGCATCCGCATCTCAAGCAATGGATCGACTGTTTTGCGCGGCCGAGCCACTACGACGAACACAATCCGAACAATCTGGTGACCATGCCCGAGTCCGAGCTGCGCCAGATGCGCGCCTGTTACTACGGCATGATGAACGAGGTCGACGACGCTGTGGGGCGCATCGTGGCGCACCTGCAGGCCAGCGGCGAATACGACGATACGCTGATCATCTTCAGCTGCGACCACGGCGAGATGGGCGGCGACCACTACACCTGGGGCAAGGAGCTCTATTTCGACCAGAGCTTTCGCATCCCGCTGATCATCCGCGACCCGCGCACGGCGGCCGATGGCGGTCGCGGCCGCCAGGTCGATGCCTTCACCGAGTCGGTCGACCTGATGCCAACCATGCTCGACTGGCTCGGCGCCGATGTTCCGGCCCAGTGCGACGGCCGCTCGTTGCTGCCGTTTGTGCACGGCCGCACGCCGCGCGCCTGGCGCGCCGAGGCGCACATGGAGCTCGATTTCCGCTCCGGCCCCTATGGCAGCTTCGACGGCCAGGGGGCGCTGGGCCTGGAGCCCGACGAGTGCCAGCTGGCGATCATCCGCGGCGAGCGCTGGAAATACGTGCATTTCGCCGCGCTGCCGCCACTGCTGTTCGACCTGCAGAACGACCCGTGGGAAATGGCCGACCTCGCCACCGACGCCGGGCACCGCGACATCACGCTGGAGATGGCGCAGAAGATGTTGTCGTGGCGGCTGAAGCACCAGGAGCATGTGCTGACCAACCTGCACAACGGCCCGCAGGGGGTCGAGGACCGCGGCCGCAAGCGGCGATGAAACACCGCGTGCCGCGCGCGAGGGTCGCGGCAGGTCGTGCGCCTGTGTGTGCCGGCTGCAGGCGCGGGCCGGTGGTCTGATGCCGCCCGGGAAGCTCGCACGCGTTCGCTTGCCGCAGCGTGACGCCACCCAGCCAGCGACGCGCCTCGCGGCGCTGGCGGGCCGCCAGAGGATTCGGGCCAACGAGGCATGACGCGTCCAGCCCGGTCGGCCGGCTGCGGCAACCCGCCGTGCACCGATAATCGGCCAGACCCGGCCGCATTGCCGCCCCGGTTTGATCAATCAGCCACTATCCATGGCGCGCGCAAGCGGCGCGTGTCCACCACCCTTGTCCGACAACCATTTCCGCGATGCTTGAACTTGACGCCGTCACCTGCGAACGCGGGGGACGCACCCTGTTTGCCGGCCTGAACTGCCGTGTCGACGCGGCGCAGCTGCTGCGCGTGCAGGGCGCCAACGGTTCCGGCAAGACCAGCCTGTTGCGCATGGTGACGGGGCTGTTGGCGCCGGCGCAGGGGCGCATACTCTGGCGCGGCGAAGAGGTCGGCAAGCTGGCGGAAGAGTTCGGTCGCCAGCTGGTCTACCTGGGCCATGCCGCGGCGCTGAAGGACGACCTGTCGGCGCGCGAGAACCTGCAGGTGGCCACCCTGCTCGGCGGCATCGCCATCACCGACGCAGCGGCGGCGCTGGCCCTCGCGCAGGCGGGCCTGGCCGGGCGCGAGCGCGTGCCGGCGCGCCAGTTGTCGCAGGGCCAGCGCCGGCGCGTGGGGCTGGCGCGGCTGGTGGTGGCGACCGGCGCTGCACTGTGGGTGCTGGACGAACCCTTCAATGCGCTGGATACGGCGGCGACCGACTGGCTGTGCAGGCTGATCACGGCCCAGCTGGCACGCGGCGGCGTGGTGGTGTTGACCAGCCACCAGGCGGTGGGCCTGGACGACCTGCCAGGACAGGTGACGGTGGCGTTATGAAGACGTACGACGATGGTCCGGGCGATTCGCGCCAGCACGCTGGTGGTCGCAGCCCCATGCACGCGCTGGCGCTGCCGGCGGCCCGTCCGGCCGGTGTGCTCGACGCCATGCGCTGCCTGCTGCTGCGCGACCTGCGCCTCGCATTGCGCCGGCGTGCCGACACCCTGAGCGTGCTGGTGTTTTTCGTGCTGGTGGCGAGCCTGTTCCCGCTCGGAGTGGGTCCGGAGCCGGCCCTGTTGCGCAGCATGGCGCCCGGCGTGGTCTGGGTGGCGGCCTTGCTGGCCGCGATGTTGTCGCTGGGGCGGCTGTTTGCCGACGATTACCAGGACGGGACGCTGGAGCAGATGCTGCTTGCGGCGTGTCCCCTGCCGTTGCTGGTGGCGGCCAAGATCGCCGCCCACTGGTTGGGTTCGGGGCTGCTGCTGGCGTGCGTGTCGCCCCTGCTGGCGCTGCAATTCGACCTGGGTTGGTCCGGCACCTGGGTGCTGGTGGCCGGGTTGCTGCTGGGCACACCGCTGCTGAGCCTGATCGGGGCGGTCGGCGCGGCGTTGACGGTCGGTGTGCGCGGCGCCGCGGTACTGATGCCGTTGCTGGTGTTGCCGCTGTGTATCCCGGTGCTGATTTTCGGCGCGGCGGCGGTCGAGGCGAGCCGTACCGGCCTGGGCGTGTCGGGGCATTTTTCGTTGTTGGGTGCGTTTCTGGTGCTGGCGCTGGTGGGCGCCCCGTGGGCCACCGCCACCGCCCTGCGCATCGCGGTCGAGTAGCTGCGGCCGGCCATGCGCATTAACCTGCAATCATCCGGAACCTTTTGCGCTCGGGTAAATTCAGACCCTGCACCCATTCGCCATGCCTGTTAGCCGCATCAACTGGTTCAAATACGCCGCCCCGCAAAGCTTTTTCCCGCTGGTCGGCCGGATGGTTCCGTGGTTTGCGCTGGCGGCGCTGCTGTTGGGCGGCGCGGGCCTGTATCTTGGCCTGTGGGTCGCACCCACCGACGCGCAGCAGGGTGACGCCTACCGGATCATTTTTGTGCACGTGCCCACGGCTTGGATGTCGATGGTGGTGTACCTGGTCATGGCGTTCTGGGCCGGTGTCGGCCTGGTGTTCAATTCGCGCCTGTCGTCGATGCTGGCCACCGCGCTGGCGCCGACCGGCGCCTGGATGACGTTTCTGGCGCTGTGGACCGGCGCCTTGTGGGGCCGGCCCACCTGGGGCGCCTGGTGGGTATGGGACGCGCGACTGACGTCGGAACTGGTGCTGCTGTTCCTCTATATCGGTTTCATGGCGCTGCACGCTGCCATCGACGACGCCCGCCGTGCCGACCGCTCGGCCGCCGTGCTGGCGCTGGTGGGTGTGGTCAACGTGCCGATCATCTATTTTTCGGTCAAATGGTGGAACACGCTGCACCAGGGCTCGTCGGTCAGCCTGAGCAATGCACCCAGCATGGCGCCGCCGATGCTGATCGGCATGCTGGTGATGGCGCTGGCGTTCTGGATGTACTGCATCGCGGTGGCGCTGGTGCGCCTGCGCACCATCATGCTGGAGCGCGAACGCCATACGGCATGGGTGCGGGATGTCATGGGGGTGGTATGAACTGGTCGAGCTGGTCGGATTTTTTCGCCATGGGCGGTTACGGTGTCTACGTCTGGGGTTCGTTTGGCATGTGCGCGGCGGTGCTGGCGCTCGAGGTCGCGCTGCTGGTCTTGCGCCGCCGCGCGCTGGACGCGGACCCGCAGGGTGCAGCCGGCGGCGCGAGGGGGGTTGACGCATGAAACCCAGGACCAAACGCGCGCTGGCCGTGGTCGGCGCCCTGGCCGCGCTGGCTATCGCCAGCGCGCTGGTGCTCAATGCGTTCCAGAGCAACCTGGTGTTCTTCTTCAGTCCGTCGCAGGTGGTGGCCAACGAGGCCCCGCGCGAGCGCAACTTCCGCATCGGCGGGCTGGTCGAGCAGGGCAGCCTGCAACGCGACCCTCAGGGTCTCACCGTCCGGTTCGCCGTGACCGACCTGGCGCACAAGATTCCGGTCACCTATACCGGCCTGCTGCCCGACTTGTTCAAGGAGGGCAAGGGTGTGGTGGCGCAAGGCAAACTCGGTCCCGACGGCGTGTTTCGGGCCGAGCAGGTACTGGCCAAGCATGATGAAAACTACATGCCACCCGAGGCTGCAGCCGCATTGAAGAATGCCGCGTCGCACGCGCAGCAGTCCAGCACAACGCTCTCGGCCGACCAGGGCGCGGGGCAACCCAGGCCGGCAACACCTTCTGCGGGAGCAAAACCTTGATCTACGAACTCGGCCATGTGGCGTTGATACTCGCGCTGGCGATGGCGCTGGCGCAAAGCGTGTTGCCACTGGTTGGCGCCCAGACCGGCAACACCGCCTGGATGTCACTGGCACGGCCTTCGGCGCGCGGCCAGTTCGTGTTCCTCGTGATCGCTTATGCCTGCCTCACGCACGCGTTTGTGAGCAACGACTTCTCGGTTGCGCTGGCGGCGCGGCATTCCAATTCGAGCCTGCCGCTGATTTTTCGCATCACCGCGGTGTGGGGCAACCACGAGGGCTCGATCCTGCTGTGGAGCCTGATCCTGTCGCTCTGGACGCTGGCGGTGTCGATCTTCTCGACCCAGCTCGACCAGCGCATGGTGGCGCGCGTGCTGGGTGTGATGGGGCTGATCAGTTGCGGCTTCTTGCTGTTCACGCTGTTCACCTCCAACCCGTTCGAGCGCCTGTTTCCGGCGCCGGCCGATGGCCAGGACCTGAATCCGCTGTTGCAGGACGCCGGCATGGTGATCCACCCGCCGATGTTGTACATGGGTTATGTCGGCTTCGTGGTCGCGTTCGCATTCGCGGTGGCGGCCCTGCTGTCGGGCCGGCTGGATGCGGCCTGGGCGCGCTGGTCGCGGCCGTGGACCACCGTCGCGTGGTGCTTCCTGACCTTCGGTATCGCGCTGGGCAGCTTCTGGGCCTACTACGAGCTCGGTTGGGGCGGCTGGTGGTTCTGGGATCCGGTCGAAAACGCGTCCTTCATGCCGTGGCTGGTCGGCACGGCGCTGATGCATTCGCTTGCGGTCACCGAAAAGCGCGGTGGTTTCAAGATGTGGACCGCGCTGCTGGCGATCCTCGCGTTCTCGTTGTCCCTGCTGGGCACCTTCATCGTGCGTTCGGGCGTGCTGAGCTCGGTGCACGCCTTCGCGAGCGACCCGGCGCGCGGCATCTTCATCCTGGCGTTCCTGGCGTTGGTGATCGGCGGCTCGCTGGCCTTGTTTGCCTGGCGCGCGCCCAAGGTCGGGCTGGGCGGCAGCTTCGAGGCGGTTTCGCGCGAATCGATGCTGCTGGCCAATAACGTGCTGCTCGTGGTGGCGGCGGCGGCGGTGCTGCTGGGCACCCTGTACCCGCTGGTGATCGACGCGCTGGGCATGGGCAAACTCTCGGTCGGGCCGCCGTATTTCGATGCGGTATTCGTGCCGCTGATGGCGCCGGCGCTGTTCCTGATGGGGGTCGGACCGATGACGCGCTGGCGCCAGGCCAGAGTGGTGGACCTGGCGCGGCGCCTGCGCTGGGCTTTCGGCGTGAGTGTGGCCAGCGCGCTGGTGGCTTTCCTCGCGCTCGGCCACTGGACGCCGATGATCGGGCTGGGGCTGGCGCTGGCGGCCTGGATAACCAGTACCGCGGTGCTCAACCTGGTCACGCGTCTGGTCGAGCATCCGGCGCCGGCCTGGTCGAAGAAACTGTCCGCGCAACCGGGCAGTTACTACGGCATGCTGCTGGCGCATTTTGGCGTCGCCGTGTTCATCGTCGGGGTCACCGTGGTGAGCGGCTTCCAGAGTGAAAACGATGTACGCATGGAGCCCGGTGATACCACCTCCGTGGCCGGTTATTCCTTGCGGCTGGACAACGTGGTGGAGGTGCGCGGCCCCAACTACGTGGCCTCGCGCGCCACGCTCAGCGTGAGCCACGGCGGGCGGGTGATGGAGCCGCTGATGCCGGAGCGGCGCATGTACAACGTGAGCCGCATGGCCATGACCGAGGTCGCCATCGACCGCGGCATCGGTCGCGACCTGTACGTCGCGCTGGGAGACCCGGTCAGCGCCACCGCATGGAGCGTGCGCGTGCACCACAAGCCGTTCGTCAACTGGATCTGGGGCGGCTGCGTACTGATGGCCCTGGGCGGCGTGCTGGCGGTGCTCGACCGCCGTTATCGCCGCCAGACCCGGGCCGCGGTCGAACCGGCGGTTGCCGGCCATGGCGCCGGCACGACGGCGGCGCCCGGCCTCCCGCTCGGCACCGCGCTGGCGCGCAAGGCGGGCGCGCCATGAAGCGTTACCTGCTGCCGCTGGTGGTGTTCGTCGTGATGCTGGCTTTCCTGGTGGTGGGCCTGTCGCTGAAGCCGCATGAAATACCCTCTCCGCTGATCGACAAGCCGGCCCCGGCGTTCAGCCTGCCGACGCTGGACGCGCCGCAGCAGAATCTGTCGGCGCAGGACCTGCGCGGCAAGGTCTGGATACTCAACGTGTGGGCTTCCTGGTGTGTGGCGTGCCGGATCGAGCACCCGCTGCTGGTCGAATTCTCCAAGACCGGCGTGGTGCCGATCTACGGCCAGAACTACAAGGACAAGCGCGAGGACGCCACCGCCTGGCTCAACAAGTTCGGCAATCCCTACACCCGCTCGCTGTCCGATACCGAGGGCCTGGTGGGAATCGACTTCGGTGTCTATGGCGTGCCCGAGACTTTCGTGATCGACAAGAACGGCATCATCCGGCTCAAGCAGATCGGCCCGGTGACGCCCGAGGTGCTGCGTGATGAGATCCTGCCACTGGTGAGGAAACTCGGTGCTTGAGTTCCTGCGCGCGGCGGCGCTGGGCTGGTTGTTGTCGGGGCTCGCCCTGCTGTGCGTGGGCGCCGGCGCCAAGGAGGCGACGCCGGCGTCGGACGACCCGGTGCTGGAGGCGCGCGTGCTGGCGATTGCCGAGGAACTGCGCTGCCTGGTGTGCCAGAACGAGACCATCGCTGCGTCCCAGGCCGACCTCGCGGTGGACTTGCGCAAGCAGATCCGGCTCAAGCTCAAGGCCGGTCAGTCGCAGCAGCAGATCATCGACTTCATGGTCGCGCGTTACGGCGACTTCGTGCTTTACCGCCCGCCGCTCAAGGGCAGCACCTTGCTGTTGTGGCTCGGGCCGTTCGCGCTGTTGTTGCTGGCCGTGTTTGTGCTGGTGGCCAATATCCGGCGCCGCCGGCGCGCCGGGCAGACCGATACCTGGAACCCGGAGCAGGCGCAGCGCGCACGCGCTCTGCTCGACGAGGGCGTGGAAAAACCATGAGCCTGTTCCTGGTCTTTTTTGCCGGCCTGGTCGCGCTGGCGCTGCTGTTGTTGTTGCCCGGCTTGTTGCGGCGCCGGGGGCCGGCGCACGCGGTTGCGGGCGCCGTGGATGCGCGCCGCGCCAACCTGGCCGTGCTGCGCGAACAACTGGCCGCGCTGGACGCCGAATCGCGTTCCGGCGCGCTCGACCCGGAACAGCACCGGCTGGCGCGCATCGAGATCGAACGCCGGGCGCTGGAGGAAGAACAGGTAGGCGAACAGGCGCCGGCGCCAAGGCGCGCCGGCAAGACCGCGCTCGCTCTGGGCCTGTTCATACCGCTGTTCGTGTTCGTCGTCTATGCGCTGGTGGGTGATCCGCAGGCGATGCTGCCGCCGTCCGGGTCGGTGGCTGCGGGGCCGGCGGGCGAGGTGTCGATGGCGCAGATCGAGGCCATGGTGGACAAACTGGCGCGGCGCCTGGAGGCCAACACCACGGCCGAAGCCGGCGACGACAAGGCCTGGACCATGCTGGCGCGGTCGTTCGCCGCATTGCAGCGTTACCCCGAAGCCAGCCGCGCCTACGGGCGTGCGCGCGCCTTGTCGCCCGACAATGCCCAGCTGCTGGCCGACCATGCCGACGTGCTCGCGATGCTGCAGGGCCAGAGCGTGCAGGGTGAACCACGCAAGCTGGTCGACCGCGCGCTGCAACTCGACCCGAAGAACCTCAAGGCACTGGCGCTGGCCGGCAGCGCGGCGTTCGAGCTGAAGGACTATGCGACGGCGCTGAAATACTGGGGCGAGGCTCGGCAGGTGGCCCCCGCCGGCAGCGAATTCGCCACCGGCCTGGAAAGCAGCATGCAGCAGGCGCGCGAGGCCGCCGCGGGTGGCGCTCCGGCCGGCGGCGCCGCAACGACCGCCGCGGTCGCGCCAGCGCCGACGCAGGCCCAGACCCAGGCGCAGACGCAAGCACAGGCCCAGACCCAGGCCCAGGCCCAGGCCCAGGCCCAGGCCACTCCCCAGCCGGTGGCCCCCGCGGCGGCCACCCGCGGCGTGGTGCGGCTCGACGGCGCGCTGGCGGCCAAGGTGGCGCCGGGCGATACGGTGTTCGTGTTCGCGCGCGCCGCGCAGGGCCCGCGCATGCCGCTGGCGATCATCAAGCGCACGGTCGCCGATCTGCCGCTGGCGTTTTCGCTCGACGACAACAGCGCGATGTCGCCCGAGCTCAAGTTGTCCAGGTTTCCCAGCGTCGTCATCGGTGCACGCATATCGCGCTCGGGTGACGCGATGCCGCGCCGTGGCGACCTGGTGGGCCAGGTCGGACCGGTCGACACCGGGTCCGGCAACCTGGTGATCGTGATCGACGCCGTCCAGCCCTGAGCTCCGGCACCTATCTGCGCTGCGCCGTGCACCGCCTGGATGCGCCATGAAACCATTGCCACCACTCAACGCGCTGCGGGCCTTCGACGCAGCCGTGCGCACCGGCAGTTTCACGCGGGCCGGCGAAGCGCTGCACGTGACACAGGGCGCCGTCAGCCGCCAGATCAAGCAACTCGAGGACTGGCTCGGCAAGCCGGTCTTCGTGCGCCACTACCAGGGCCTGATCCTCACCCCGGCCGGCAGTGTGATGGCCCAGAGCCTGGAAAGCGCCTTCGGGACGATCCACAGCGCCGTGCACCAGATCCAGCAGCTCAGCGCGCGCCAGCGTATCTCGGTCAACGTGCCCGAGACCTTCGCGTCGCGCTGGCTGGCGCCGCGCCTGCGCGCATTTCACGGCCGCCACCCGGACATCGACCTGTCCATCACCACCAGCAGCGTCGGCAGTGTGCGCGAGGCGCAACAGTACGACTGCCTGGTGATGTTCCTGGACGAGCCCTGGGCCAAGGGCGATTGCCGCCTGCTGCGCCAGGAGCAGCACATCGCGGTGGCGAGCCCCGAGTTGTGGCACGACGGCATGCCGCCGAGTCTGGCCACGGCCACCCTGCTGCACGTGTTGTCCGGCTCCCGGCGGCTGCCGATCTGGGAGAACTGGTTTGCGTCGCTCGGCATCCGCACCATCGATCCGCGACCCGGCATCGCCTTCTCGACCATGGACCAGGCGATCAACGCCGCCGTGTCCGGGGCCGGGGTCGCCGTGGTCGATGCCCCGATGGTCGAGCGTGACCTGGCCGAGCAGCGCCTGCGCCGCCTCGACGCGCACGAGTTGACGGGCGGTTACGGCTACTGGTTCGTCGAGCCGCGCGAACGCGGTCAACGCGACCCGGCCCACGGCGCCGTGGTGGCCTTGTTCCAGAACTGGCTGCTCGAGCTCAGCCGGGGCGGCGGGCCGAACGACAAGGCCGGCCGGCTGGCGCCGCCATAGGCCCTTGATGGAGTCGCCGCCCGCGGCACCGGGTTGGCCGGTCTGCGGACGTGCGCGACGCGGCGCACGCCAGGTGGCCGCAGCGCCGCAGCGCGGTGTACATTGCGCGAGGACCGCCCGGCGGTCGCCTCGACCCAACCCCCCGCACACCAAGGAGTTCCCATGTCCATTCGCCCTGCACGCTACGCGCTGTTCGCCGCCACCGGGCTCGGTGCGGCCGCCATCCTGGTCGGCCTGTTTGCCCTGCAGTCGGGCCGCGCCGATGCGCAGGGCGTCATGTCGGCGCCGGCGTGCCAGTGTTCCGCCCCGACCGCCATCCCCAGCATGTCCACCAGCGTGGTGCATTGCATGTGCGGCGGCATGTCCTGCGTCGTCAGCGAACACACGGGGGCCGGCAAGAACACCAACCTGATGCAATGCGTCAAGTAAGCATCGGCCCGGCTGGCAACCGCCCGTACCCGCCGCCGCGCCGGCCGGCCATGCCAAGCTGCGGACTGGCGGTGCGCCCGGGCCCTATCCGGCAACCATCCCCTTCTTGAGGCCGCCGTCGACCGGCTTGTCGCCGATCCAGATGCGCAGCACGGCGGTGAAGAAATCCTCGCCGGCGATGGCACTGCCGCGCGGCTGGCCGTTGACGGTCACGCGGGTGCCGCCATCGGGCATGAATTCGAAATGGATCACGTCGCCCTTCTTCGCCTCGCCCACGGCCTTGAGCGTCGCGTTCAGCGCGTCGATCTGCGGCTTCATCGCGGCCAGCTGGGCCTCGGTGTGGTTGCTGCGCAATCCGTCATTGAGGGCGCCCGCGAAGGTCTCGGCGTCGACATTGCGCAACATCGTGATGGCCACGCGCCGCGGCCCCTTTTGCGCCAGCAGCGCCGCGGCATCGCCGCTCTTCTGCGGCACGTACAGCGCCGCGACATAGACCTTGAAGATGGCGCGGGTGCGCACGCCAGCGCCGTTGAGCTGCAGTGTCGCGGCGCCGACCTGCGCCGACGGCTCGAGCTTCACGCCTTCGATCTCGGCCGGCTGCGCGCCGACCCCGGCCGCCGCCAGCGACACCACCACCGCGGCCAGCAGCCGCGTCCACCGGTTGTTCATGTCTTGTCTCCAGATTTGATAAGCCGCCATTACGCCACAGCCTCAGGTCGCCTGCCAGATCACCTGGCGACCGGAGGCCTCCCAGCGCTCGTATTGCGCCGAGTAGATCTCCTCGATGCGGTTGCGCTTGACCTTGAAGGTCGGGGTGACCATGTCGTTGTCGACCGTCCACGGCGTGGTGGCCACGACCACGCACGCGAGGCGCTCGTGCGGGTCGAGCGTGGCGTTGACGCCGCGCAGGTGCTCGCCCAGCGAAGCCTCCAGCTCGGCGCGCGCCGTGGCATCGGCGGCGCGCGCGGCGGCCTCGGCATTGAGCATCACGATGCCCAGCGGTTGCCCCAGGTTGGCGCCGGTGACCACGCAGGCCTCCACCGCGTCGTGCATCACCAGTTTGTCCTCGATCGGCGCCGGCGCCACGTATTTGCCCTTGCTGGTCTTGAACAGGTCCTTGACCCGCCCCGTGATGCGCAGCGTGCCCTGCGCATCGATCTGGCCCTTGTCGCCAGTCCGCAGCCAGCCGTCGGCGGTGAAGGTGTCGCGGGTCAGGTCGGGTTGCTTGTAATAACCGAGCATCAGCGCCTGGCTGCGCATCTGTATTTCCCCGGTCTGCGGGTCAATGCGCGCCTCGACGCCGGGGTAGGGCGGTCCGACCGTGCCCTCCTGGTTTTGTCCCGGTACCGTCAGGTGCGAAAGCGCCAGGTTTTCGGTCAGGCCATAACCTTCGTTGACGGGCAGACCGAGCCGGCGGTACCAGGCCAGCAGTTCGATCGGCATCGGGGCCGCGCCGGCCGCGGCCAGGCGGCATTGGTCCAGGCCCAGGGCCTTCTGCACCTTGTGCCGCACCAGGGCGCCGATGACCGGGAGCGACAGCAGCAGGCTGAGCCGGGCCGGCGGCATCTTGTGGTGCACGCCATGCTGGAACTTGACCCACAACCGCGGCACCGAGAAGAAGATCGTCGGGCGCGCCCGCTGGATGTCGGCAGTGAAGGTTTCCAGCGAATCGGCGAAATACACACGCATGCCGGTGTGCAGCCAGCCATGTTCGACCAGCACGCGCTCGACCACATGGGCCAGCGGCAGGTACGACAACATGCGGTCCTCGGCGCCCATCGTGATGCGTTGTATGCCCTTTTCCAGGGCCCAGGCGAAGTTGCCGAAACTGTGCATCACGCCCTTGGGGTGTCCGGTGGTGCCGGAGGTGTAGATCAGCGTGGCCAGTTCGTCGGCGCCGCGTTGTGTCTCGCCCGGTTGCGGCGGGCTGGCGCTGCAGATGGCCTCCCATCCCTCGTAGCTCCTGGCGGCGTCGGGCGGCGACAGCGGATAACTCATGCAGGGCAGGCCGGCCGGCACACCGGGTTTCATGTTTTCCCAGCCGTCGAGCTTGCCGATGAAGCACGCCCGCGCCTCGCTGTGGGTCAGTATCTGCCGCACGGTGCCAGCGGCCAGCGTGGGGTACAGCGGCACCGAGACGTAACCGGCCATCCAGATCGCCAGGTCGCTCATCATCCACCAGGCGCAGTTCTTGGACAGGATCGCCACCTTCGAGCCCGGCGCCCAGCCCTGGGCCTGCAGGTGGGCGGCCATGCGGCGGACCTGGTCGCCCACTTCGGCCCAGGTGAAGTCCCTGGTTGCGCCGCCGCCCATCGGCTGGGTCATGGCGATGCGCCCGGGCGTGGCC
>JANMYG010000786.1:0-2145 GCA_031381865.1 Betaproteobacteria bacterium
CAGGCCGTCGATGCCGCCGAGGTCCACGAACGCACCGTATTCGGTGATGTTCTTGACCACGCCGTGGACCACCGAGCCCTCCTTGAGGGTCTGCATCAGCTTGGCGCGTTCTTCGCCCATGCTGGCCTCGACCACGGCACGGCGCGACAACACGACGTTGTTGCGCTTGCGGTCGAGCTTGATGACCTTGAATTCCATGGTCTTGTTCTCGTATGGGGACAAGTCCTTGGTCGGACGCGTGTCCACCAGCGAGCCCGGCAGGAAGGCACGGATGCCATTGACCAGAACGGTCAGGCCGCCCTTGACCTTGCCACTGGTGGTGCCGGTCACGAACTCGCCGGATTCGAGCGATTTCTCGAGCGACATCCACGAAGCCAGGCGTTTGGCGGTATCACGGCTGACGATCGTGTCGCCGTAACCGTTTTCCATGGCGACGATCGCCACCGAGACAAATTCACCGACCTGGACTTCCAGTTCGCCTTTGTCGCTCTTGAACTCGGTCAGTGGTACATAAGCCTCGGACTTGAGGCCGGCGTTGACGACAACGAAGTTGTGCTCGATACGTACCACTTCAGCGGTAACGACTTCTCCGATGCGGGTCTCGGAGCGTTTCTGTGATTCTTCAAAGAGTTCGGCGAAAGATTCAGACATTCTGTGTTGCGGGTGCACCGCGGGGTTAAGTTGTTCAACCACACGACCAGTGCGCAAAGAATCGCGCGAGAGGAGTCGTGTGGACCAAAACAGGGGCGGGTGGCCCCTGCATATTCACCAGCAGCACGTCACGCGTCGCGAAACGGCTGCCTGCCTTGCCACCAGTCCATCACGAGGCTGACCGATTGATCGACGGTCAGATCCGAGTTGTCCAGCAGCAGGGCATCCTGCGCCGGCTTCAAGGGCGCGACGCTGCGGGACGAGTCCCTTGCATCACGCGCCTCCAGGTCAGCGCGAAGAGCCGAGATTGTAGCCGAAATTCCCTTTGAAATCAACTGTTTATGACGTCGTTCGGCGCGGCGTTCGGCGCTCGCGGTGAGATAAACCTTGAGCGTGGCGCGCGGGAAGATCACCGTGCCCATGTCGCGTCCATCGGCCACCAGGCCCGGCAATCGCCGCGACGCATGCTGCACGTGGATCAGCGCGGCGCGCACTTTGGGCAGCGCCGACACCCTGGACGCGTTCATGCCCATCTCTTCGGTGCGCAGCAACTCGCTGACGTTCTCAGGGCCCAGGAACACCTGGCCGGGTTCGAACCGGATCGCCAGGCTTTTGACCAGTTGGCAAATCGCGTCTTCTCCCGCTAGGTCCAGCGGCAGGCCGGCGCGTGTCGCCGCCAGCGCGGTGATGCGGTACAGCGCCCCGGAATCGAGGAAGTGGTAACCGAGCCGCCGCGCCAGCGCGGCTGCCAGCGTTCCCTTGCCGGAGGCGGTTGGCCCGTCGACGCAGATCACCGGGATACGGTCGAGCGGTGTCTGTACGACCGAAAACAGCGCCTCGAAGTAATCCGGATAGGTCTTGGCAACACACTTCGGGTCGAGGATGCGTACCGGCAACGCCGCCGGATTGAAGGCCGCGAGAGAAAAACACATCGCGATGCGGTGGTCGTCATAGGTCCGGATGCTCGCCGCATGCCAATCGGCGGCGGACGCAGGTGGGGTGATGCGGATGAAATCGATGCCTTCTTCGACCGTCGCACCGAGCTTGCGCAGTTCCGTCGCCATGGCGGCCAGGCGGTCGGTTTCCTTGACGCGCCAGCTGGCAATATTGCGCAAGGTGGTGCTGCCGTCGGCGTACAGGGCCATCACCGCCAGCGTCATCGCGGCGTCGGGGATGTGATTGCAGTCGAGGTCGATCGCGCGCAGCGGACCCGCCTCGGCGGCTGGTCCACGCGACACCTCGAGCCAGTTCGGTCCGCTGTCCACGACGGCGCCCATCTGGCGGGCGGCGTCGACAAACCCGATGTCGCCCTGGATCGAGTCCGCGCCCACGCCGTCGATGCGCATCGTGCTTCCGCCGCGGCCGGCGATCGCGCCGAGGGCGATGAAATAACTGGCGGACGAGGCGTCCGCCTCGACGTGCATCGTCCCGGGTGATTGCAGGCTGCTGCCGGCCGGGATGACAAACCGTTGCCAGCCTTCGCGCCGCACCTGC
>JANMYG010000830.1:0-9193 GCA_031381865.1 Betaproteobacteria bacterium
CGCGCCCCTGGCGCCGGGATGTCTTATGCTCCTCACCCATGCCCCCGGCATCCGCCTTGACCGGCGCGAAGCGGTCCAGGACGCGCAGGCTGCGGGCATGAAGAGAATCTTCGCGCGCGCCACACCGCCCACCGCAAAGGACCGACGTTGAACCACCCCCTGCTCGGCTGCATTGCCGATGACTTCACCGGCGCCACCGACCTGGCCAACAACCTGGTGCGCGCCGGCATGCGAACGGTGCAGACGATCGGGGTGCCGCGCGATGGCGCAGCCGACATCGACGCCGATGCGATCGTGGTGGCGCTGAAATCGCGCACCATCGCCGCGGCCGACGCAGTGGCCCAGTCGCTGGCCGCGCTGCGCTGGCTGCAGGCGCAGGGCGTGTTGCAGGTCTACTTCAAGTACTGCTCCACCTTCGACTCCACGCCCGCCGGCAACATCGGCCCGGTCACCGAGGCGCTGCTCGACGCACTGCACGGACCCGGGCAGGGCTTCACCATCGTCTGCCCGGCATTCCCGGCGAACCAGCGCACGGTGTTCAAGGGCCACCTGTTCGTCGGTGACGTACTGCTCAGCGACAGCGGCATGCGCGACCACCCGCTCACCCCGATGCGCGACGCCAACCTGGTGCGCGTGATGCAGGCGCAGACGCGCCGGCGCGTCGACCTGGTGGCGCACGACGTGGTGGCGCGCGGCGCGCCGGCGATCCGCGCGCGCTTCGCCGCACTGCAGGCGCAGGGCGTGGGCGTGGCGGTGGTCGACGCGGTGGACAACGACGACCTGATGCGCATCGGGCTGGCATTGGCCGGCATGCCGCTGGTCACCGCCGGGTCGGGCATCGCGATCGGCTTGCCGCAGAACTGGCAGGCCCAGGGCCGGCTGGCATCCGGCGCGGCGGCCGACGCGCTGCCGCCTGCGGGTGGGCAGCGGGCGGTGGTGTCGGGCAGCTGTTCAGTGGCGACCAATGCGCAGGTGCTGCATTTCCGTCAGGCCGGCGGCGCGGCCTTCGCGATCGACCCGCTGGCCCTGGCCGGGGGCGAAGACGTCGTCGGCGCCGCGCTGCAATGGGCGCGCGCGCGCTTGTCGCACGGGCCGGTGCTGGTCTACGCCACCGCCGAGCCGGCCGCCGTGCAGGCGGTGCAGGCGCACCTGGGCGTGGCGCGCGCCGGTGCGATCGTCGAGCAGGCGCTGTCGGCCATCGCGCTCGGCCTGGTGCAGGCCGGCGTGCGGCAATTGCTGGTGGCCGGCGGCGAAACCTCGGGTGCGGTGGTGCAGGCGCTGGGTGTGCAACGCATGGCCATCGGCCCGCAGATCGATCCCGGCGTGCCATGGACGGCCGCGCAGTCGCCAGCCTGCCCCGGCCAGACGCTGCACCTGGCGCTCAAATCCGGCAATTTCGGCAGCACCGATTTTTTCAGCAAGGCATTTGCGATGCTCGAAGGCGGAACATGAGCGCCGCGCAGGGCCGCCCCAAGCAAGCTCGCGCCGCAGTGCGTAGCACGGAGGTTGCCTGATGAGCGCCGCGCCGGGCCGCCCCAAGCAAGCTCGCACCGCAGTGCGTAGCGCGGAGGTTGCCTGATGAGCGCCGCGCCGGGCCGCCCTCAAGCAAGCGCGCGCCGCAGCGCGCAGAGTCAAGCTGCGCGAGTGACCACCGACCTGCGGGACGAGATCTGCCGCGTCGGCGCGTCCTTGTTCGCGCGCGGCTTCGTGCATGCCAGCGCCGGCAACATCAGCGTGCGACTGCCCGATGGCGGCTTTCTGATCACGCCCACCGACGCCTGCCTGGGAACGCTGGACCCGGCCCGGCTGGCGGCAGTTGACGCGCACGGGGTGCAGACGGGCGGCGACCGCGCGTCCAAGACGCTGGCCCTGCACCGGCGCATCTATGCCGCCGACCCGGATGCAGGCTGCGTGATCCACAGCCACTGCACGCACCTGGTCGCGCTGACGCTGGCCGGCGTGTGGAGCGGCGACGACATCGTGCCGCCGATCACGCCCTATTTCGTGATGAAGGTCGGGCATGTGCCGCTGATCCCCTACCACCGCCCCGGCGACCCGGCCGTGGCCGAGCTGGTGGCGCAGCGCATCGGCGCGATGCGCGCCGCCGGCACGCCACTGCGCGCGGTGATGCTGGAACGCCTGGGTCCCAATGTCTGGCACCGCAGCCCGGCCGAAGCCAGCGCCGTGCTCGAAGAACTCGAAGAGACGGCCCGGTTGTGGCTGATGGCCCACCCCACCCCTTTGACCGCGGATCAGATCGCCGAGTTGCGCCAGCATTTCGGAGCCCACTGGTAGACCACGCCAGCACAACCTTGGAGACCAGCCCATGACCATCACCACCCAAGCCACCCAGGCCGTCGCCGGCCAGCAACCCGGAACCTCGGGGCTGCGCAAGAAGGTCGTGCTGTTCCAGCAGCCGGGTTACCTCGAAAACTTCGTGCAGTCGCTGTTCGACAGCCTGGATGGCACGGCCGGCCAGACCCTGGTGCTGGGCGGCGACGGCCGCTTCCACAACCGGCTGGCGGTGCAGACCATCCTGCGCATGGCCGCGGCACAGGGTTTTGGCCGCGTGCTGGTCGGCCGCGGCGGCATCCTGTCGACGCCGGCGGTCAGCTGCGTGATCCGCAAGCACCAGGCGTTCGGCGGCATCGTGTTGTCCGCCAGCCACAATCCGGGTGGCCCCGACGGTGACTTCGGCATCAAGTACAACGTCGGCAACGGCGGCCCGGCGCCCGAGAAGCTGACCGAGGCGGTGTACGCGCGCACCCAAAGCATCACGCAGTACCGCATCAGCGACGCCGCTGCGCTGGACATCGACCGCCTGGGCACGCAGCGCATCGAACAGATGGTGGTCGAGGTGATCGACCCGGTGGCCGACTACGCGGCGCTGATGCGCGAGGTGTTCGACTTCGACGCGATCCGGCGCCTGTTCGCCGGCGGCTTCACGGTGCGATGCGACGCGATGAGCGCGGTCGGCGGCCCCTACGCGCAGGCGATCCTCGAAGGCGAACTCGGCGCCGCCGCGGGCTCGGTGGTCAACGCCGTGCCGCTGGAGGATTTCGGCGGCCTGCACCCGGACCCGAACCCGGTCAACGCCGAGGACCTGATCGCGCACATGGCGGCAGCCGATGCGCCCGACTTCGGCTGCGCCACCGACGGCGACGCCGACCGCAACATGATCGTCGGACGCAACTTCGCGGTCGCGCCGTCGGACAGCCTGGCCCTGCTGGCTGCCCACGCGACCGTGGTGCCGCGTTACAAGAACGGACTGGCCGGCATCGCCCGCTCGATGCCGACCTCGGGCGCGGCCGACCGCGTGGCGCAGTCGCTCGGCATCCCGTGTTACGAGACCCCCACCGGCTGGAAGTACTTCGGCAACCTGCTCGACGCCGGCCGGGTCACCTTGTGCGGCGAAGAGAGCTACGGCACCGGTTCCGACCACGTGCGCGAGAAGGACGGCCTGTGGGCGGTGCTGTTCTGGCTCAACATCCTGGCGCAGCGCGGCGGCTCGGTCGAAGCGCTGGTGCGCGCGCACTGGGCGCGTTTCGGCCGCAACTACTACTCGCGCCACGACTACGAGGCGATCGACGCCGCCGCCGCCAAGCGGCTGATGGAGGGCTTGCGTGCGCAATTGCCGACACTGGCCGACCAGAACCTCGACGGCATGCGCGTGGCGCTGGCCGACGACTTCGCCTACACCGACCCGGTCGACGGCGCGCTGGCGCGCCAGCAGGGCGTGCGCATCATCTTCGACAGCGGTGCGCGCATCGTCTTTCGGCTTTCGGGCACCGGCACCGAGGGGGCCACGCTGCGTGTCTACCTGGAGGCGTACGAGGCCGACCCGGCGCGCCAGGGCCTGCCAGAACAGGTCGCGCTGGCCCCGCTGATCGCGATTGCGCAGCGCGTCGCCGGCATCCGCGCGCATACCGGCCGCGACACGCCCAGCGTGGTGACCTGAGGCCGGACCCCCGACACGCAGGCATGGTCGAACGCAGCGGAGCGGACATGCAGCCCGACAACACATCCCCCGTGGTCCAGGCGGCCGGCGGCATCGCGTTTCCGCAGTCCGCCGAGGGCGAGCGCAGCAGCACCCGCGCAGGCGCGCAGATCGTCGCGGCAGCCCTGGCGCCACTCGACCCCGCCTTTGCGGCCGCGGCCTTGCACGAGGCGCGCTGGCGGCGCGCCTACCCGACCCACTTCCGGCGCCTGGTCGAAGGCGGGCTTGCCTCGCCGCAGGCGGCATGGGCCAGCGCGCGCGCCGGACTCGACGCGGCCTGGCACACCCTGTGCTGGAAACGCGACGGCGCCGAGTCCCGCCTGCGCGACGCCCTGGCCGCGCCCGGCGCGGCGTTCGACACACTGTGCATCCAGGGCCAGGGTGAGGCGTCGGTCGCGCCGTGGACCGTGCCGGTACGGGGCGAGCCGTTGGCTGGCCCGCGGCTACAGGCGCAACTGGCGGACTGGCAAAGCCGCGGCATCATCGAGCCCGGCGCCGTGCTGGCGCTGGAGCGCTGTATTGCCCACCCGCAATGGTTCGACCTGTCGGACCGCAGCATGGTGTTGCTCGGCGCCGGCAGCGAGGCCGGGCCGTTGCGCTGGCTGGCGCGCTGGCGCGCGAACATCGTCGCCGTGGATGTGGCGCGCGCCGACGTCTGGCGGCGCATTGCCGCTATCGCATCGGCCGGCAACGGCACGCTGCGGCTGCCGGTACGCGGAGCGCAGCGACAGGAAGGCGACTGGCACGGGCACGCCGGCGCCGACCTGATCACACAGGCGCCCGAGATCGCCGCCTGGCTGCGCGGCATGCCAGGCCCGCTGGACATCGCCGCGCTGGCCTATCTAGACGGCGAGCGCCATGTGCGGGTCGCCATGGGCATGGACATGGTGATCGACGCCATTTGCGCCGCCGACGCGCGCACCAGCATCGCGTTCCTGGCCACCCCCACCGATATCTTCGCCGTCGCGGCCGACACCGCCCGCGCGGCGATGGACGCCTGGGCCGCGCGCCCGCTGTCCAGCCGCGCGCTGCAGGGGCCGCTGCGCCTGGCCAGCGGCGACCAGTTGTTCCAGCCCAATATCGAACGGCTGCACGTCGGCGGCAACGGCGTGCAATACGGCGTGATCGACAGCCTGGTGATCGAGCAGGGGCCGAACTATGCGCTGGCCAAGCGCCTGCAGCAGTGGCGTGCGTCGTGCGCGCGCGCCGCGGGCCACCGCGTCTCGCTCAACGTCGCGCCGTCGACGACCACCGCGTCGGTGGTCAAAAACCCGGCGCTGGCGGCCGGTTTTGCGGGCGCCGACAGTTTCGGCATCGAGGTGTTCGAACCCGAGACCACCAACGCGCTGATGGCGGCCCTGTGGGTGCACGACCTGCGTTGTGACGAAGCCGCCGCCAACCCCGCGCGGGTGCTGGCGCATCCGTTCGAACTGTTCATGGACAACGCCTGCCAGGGCGGGCTGTGGCGCAGCGCCTACCTGCCGCGCTCGGCCCTGCCGTTCGCGGCGGCGCTGGGCTGGGTGCGCCAACGGGTCGGCGTGCGGCATTGACCTGCTGCTGGTCCCCCTGCCCGCCCGCGCCGCTCAGACTTTCGGCAGGTTCTCCCACCAGCGCGGGCCGAAACGGCCCTGCAGGAACGCGACAAATGCCGCCACCTTGCCCGGCACCAGCTTGGGTGACGGGAACACGGCGTGGATCTCCTGCTCGGGCAGGCTGTGGTCGCGCAGCACCTCGACCACGTGGCCCGACGCCAGCGAGTCGGCCGCCACATAACGCGGCATCGCCGCCAGTCCCAGTCCGCTGCGCGCCGCGGCCAGCACCGCCGACAGGTTGTTGGAGCGCAGGCGCCCCACCACCGGCACCGTGAGCGTCTCGCCCCCGGGCGCACTCAGGCGCCAGACATCGTCGCCCAGCACGCTGCTGTAGATCAGCGCCGCGTGGCCTGCCAGGTCGGCGCTGGTGCGCGGCGTGCCATGTTTGCGCAGGTACCTGGGCGCGGCGACGACCAGCCACGGGTTGGCGCCCAGAAAGCGGGCACCCAGCGACGAGTCGGCCAGCTTGCCCATGCGGATCGCGACGTCGATGCCTTGCGCGACCAGGTCGGTGTAACGGTCGTCGAAGCTGAGGTCGAGCTGCACCTGCGGATGCTGGGCCATGAATTCGAGCGCCAGCGGCACCACCACGCGCCGCCCGAATGCCACCGAGGTGCCCACGCGCAGCAGGCCCTGGGTCTGGTTCTGGCGCAGCGTCGCAATGTTCTCGGCCTCGTCGGCCTCGCGCGTGATGGTCTTGCATTTCTCGAAATACAACGCGCCGGACTCGGTCACGCTGACGCCGCGCGTGTTGCGGTTGAGCAGGCGCACCTTGAGCCGAGCTTCGGTCGCCGCCACCATCTTCGTCACCGTGGGCTGCGTGGTCGCGAACTCGCGCGCCGCCTTCGAAAAGCTGCCGGTTTCCACCACCCGCACGTACACCTGCATCGCCATCAAGCGGTCCATCAGCCTGCTCCGTTCGCCGGTGATTCATTCCACCGTGGAATAGATGTTATGGCCGCCAGCCCCCTTCCGCAACCGCCCCGACCTGCCTACAGTCGGCAGCATCCAACGCAACCACAACAAGGAGTACCACCATGGCGAAGATGAGGGCGATCGAAGCAGCGGTCTGGGTGATGGAAAAAGAGGGTGTGACGCAGGCCTTCGGGGTGCCGGGGGCGGCCATCAACCCGCTGTATGCGGCCCTGCGCAAGCAGGGCACGATCGGCCATATCCTGGCCCGGCATGTGGAGGGAGCGTCCCACATGGCGGAGGGATATACCCGCGCCGTCGCCGGCAACATCGGTGTCTGCATCGGCACCTCCGGCCCGGCCGGCACCGACATGATCACCGGCCTGTATTCGGCCCAGGCCGATTCGATCCCGATCCTGTGCATCACCGGGCAGGCGCCGCGGGCGCGTTTGCACAAGGAAGACTTCCAGGCGGTCGACATCGCCACCATCGCGAAGCCGGTGACCAAATGGGCGCTCACGGTGATGGAGCCGGCGCAGGTGCCGCGCGTGTTCCAGCAGGCCTTCCATGTCATGCGTTCGGGCCGGCCCGGCCCGGTGCTGATCGACCTGCCGTTCGACGTGCAGATGGCCGAGATCGAGTTCGACCCCGACACCTATGCGCCGCTGGCGGTCTACAAGCCGGCCGCCACCCGCGCCCAGATCGAGAAGGCGCTCGGCATGCTCAACGCCTCCGAGCGGCCGCTGATCGTGTCGGGCGGCGGGGTCATCAACGCCGACGCGTGCGAGCTGCTGGTGCAGTTTGCCGAAATCACCGGCATACCGGTGATACCGACCCTGATGGGCTGGGGCAGCATTCCCGACAACCACCCGCTCATGGCCGGCATGTGCGGGCTGCAGAACAGCCACCGGTATGGCAACGCGACCATGCTCGCGTCGGATTTCGTGCTCGGCATCGGCAACCGCTGGGCCAACCGCCACACCGGCTCTCCCGAGGTCTATTGCAAGGGCCGCAAGTTCATACACGTCGACATCGAACCGACGCAGATCGGCCGCGTCTTCTCGCCCGACTACGGCATCGCCTCGGACGCAAAACTCGCGCTGCAGCTGTTCGTCGAAGTGGCGCAGGAATGGAAGGCGCAGGGGAAGCTGACCGCGCGCGACGGCTGGGCGGCCGAATGCCAGCAGCGCAAGGGCACGCTGTTGCGCAAGACCAACTACGAAGCGGTCCCGATGAAGCCGCAACGCGTCTACCAGTGCATGAACAACGCCTTCGGGCAGGAGGCGTGTTACGTCAGCACCATCGGCCTGTCGCAGATCGCCGGCGCCCAGTTCCTGCATGTCTACAAGCCACGCCACTGGATCAACTGCGGCCAGGCCGGCCCGCTGGGCTGGACCGTGCCGGCCGCGCTGGGGGTGCGCGCCGCGGACCCGACCCGCAAAATCGTGGCGCTGTCGGGCGACTACGACTTCCAGTTCATGATCGAGGAACTGGCGGTGGGCGCGCAGTTCAAGCTGCCGTACATCCACATGGTGGTGAACAACTCCTACCTGGGGCTGATCCGCCAGAGCCAGCGCGGTTTCGAGATGGATTACTGCGTGCAGCTGGCGTTCGACAACATCAACACGCCGCAGGACCAGGTCGTGAAGGGTTACGGCGTGGACCACCTCAAGGTGGTCGAGGGCCTGGGCTGCAAGGCGATCCGGGTGCACCGGCAGGAGGAGATCACGCCAGCGATCCGGCAAGCCGAAGCCTGGATGAAGGAGTTCCAGGTGCCGGTCGTGATCGAGGTCATCCTCGAACGCGTGACCAATATCGCTATGGGCACCGAGATCGACAACGTGGTCGAATTCGAGGAACTGGCCGCCAGCCGCCAGGACGCGCCCACCGCCATCGTCGCAATGCTCGACTGACTGGAGAATCCACATGCCGAAATTCGCCGCCAACCTGACGATGCTGTTCAACGAAGTGCCGTTCATGGAACGTTTTGCCGCCGCCAGGGCCGCCGGTTTCACGGCGGTCGAATACCTGTTTCCGTACGCCTACGACAAACAGGAGCTGGCCCAGGCATTGCTGGCCAACGGCCTGCAGCAGGTGCTGCACAACCTGCCCGCCGGCAACTGGGACGCCGGCGAGCGCGGCATCGCCTGCCACCCCGATCGCATCACCGAGTTCCGCGACGGCGTGCAGCGCGCGATCGCGTACGCCACCGCCCTGGGTTGCCCGCAGGTCAATTGCCTGGCGGGCAAGGTGCCCGATGGCGTCAGCCAGGCCGCGGCGCAGGCCTGCTTCGTAGCCAACCTGCGGCATGCGGCGGCCGAGCTCGAGGCCGCTGGCATCCGCTTGTTGATCGAACCGATCAACTACTACGACATCCCGGGTTTCTTCCTCAACCGCACCGCGCAGGCCCTGGAGATCCTGGACGCGGTCAACAGCGACAACCTGCTGGTCCAGTACGACATCTACCATGCACAGCGCATGGAGGGTGAACTCGCCGCCACGGTACAAAAACACCTGGCGCGCATCGGCCATATCCAACTCGCCGACAATCCGGGACGCAACGAACCCGGCACTGGCGAGATCAACTACCGCTTCCTGTTCCGCCACCTGGACGCGATCGGCTACCAGGGCTGGATCGGATGCGAATACAAACCCGCCACCACCACCACGGCCGGCCTGGGCTGGCTGCAGC
>JANMYG010000832.1:0-3895 GCA_031381865.1 Betaproteobacteria bacterium
CGCACGCCGAGCAGGCGCAGGCGCTGCTGTAGCGGCACGCGTTTGAGGCACTGGCCGGCCACGTCGCGGATCAGGTTGGCGTCGGCCGTGTAGTGGTCAAGCGTATGGTCGCGCGTGACGCTCTTGAAGTCTTCAAAGCGCAGCTTGATGCCGATCGTCTTGCCGGCGTAGCCCTTGCGCTGCAGGTCGCCCGCCACCTGCTCGCACAGCCGGGTGAAGATGGCGCCGAGTTCGGCGCGGTCGCGCACCGCGTGCAGGTCGCGCTCGAAGGTGGTTTCGCGGCTGATCGAGACCGGCTCGCTTTCGGTCACCACCGCTCGCTCGTCGTGGCCCCAGGCGGCGGCGTGCATCCAGGCGCCGGTGCTTTGGCCGAAGGTGTCGATCAGCCACTGCAGGTCCCTGTCCGCGAGTTCACCGATGGTGTGGATGCCGTGGCTCTGCAGCCTGGCGTCGGCCTTGGGGCCGATTCCGTTGATCTTGCGGCAGGCCAGCGGCCAGACCATGGTCTGCAGGTCGGCTTCAAACACGATGGAAATGCCGTTGGGTTTGTTGAACTCGCTGGCCATCTTGGCCAGCAGCTTGTTGGGCGCCACGCCCACCGAGCAGGTGAGGCCGGTGGTGTCGAAGATGCTTTTCTGGATCAGCCGCGCCAGGCTGCGCCCGCCGTCGCGCTGGCCGCCGGGCACATCGGTGAAGTCGATATAGACCTCGTCCACGCCGCGGTCTTCCATCTGCGGGGCGATGTCCAGGATGGTGGCCTTGAACAGGCGCGAGAAGCGCCGGTATTGCTCGAAGTCGACCGGCAGCAGGATCGCCTGCGGGCACAGCCGCGCGGCCTTCATGAGGCCCATGGCCGAACCCACGCCGAACTGGCGCGCCGCATAAGTGGCGGTGGTTATCACGCCGCGACCGACATAGTCCTTCAGGCGGGCGAAGGACGCCACCGGAATGAAGGCGCGCGGGTTGCCGCCGGCCTGCGCCTCGGGCGAGTCCTGCAGCGCCAGCAGCGCGTCGTCCACCGCGCGCCGGCCGCCGCCGATGACCACCGGCAAGCCCTTGAGCTGCGGGTAACGCAGCAACTCGACCGACGCGTAGAACGCGTCCATGTCGAGGTGGGCGATGCGGCGCATCGTTCAAGCCGTTGCGAGCGCCGACGCGTGAGCCGGAAAAGCGCGCAGCAACTTCTTGTCCATCGTCACGAGTCTGGTGCGCAACTGGCGTGCCAGGGCGACGAATTCGCAGTCGTAGGCCGAGCAATCGCTCTGGGAGACCAGCTCGAAGACACTCAACGAGTCGACCTCGAAGGCCGTCTCGGCGAGCAGGGACTCGGCTTCGCGCTGCAGGCCACATGCCTGGTCGAGGTCGAGCGCGCCGCGCCGCAAATACCCGGTGAGAATGTTTCGGAATTCGCTGCGCCACAGCACTGGCGCGGCCCATTGCGGATCGTGTTCCATGAGTGCCTCGGCCGCAGCGGTGAACGGGCCAGGCAAATAGAGATACGCGAGGATGTTGGAGTCGACAACGATCACTTGCGGCCCTCGCGTTTGAACTTGTCGGTGTCTGCCGCAGAGAAGCCCGATGGTGCCAGTGCGCTTCGGAGCGCCCGCGCCCGCGCAAGGCGTTCCCCGACCGCCAGTCGGGCCGGCAGCAAGACGGTTTCGAGGCAGACGATGGCTTCGCCATTGAGACTGCGTCGATGCACCTCCGCCGAGAGCTTGAGGCGGGCGTACACGTCGTCCGGGATGTTCTTCAAGGTCAGTGTGGTGGGCATGGCAGTGGAAGGAAACCGAAATGGAACCATTATGGTTTCAACGGCAGGCGGGCGTCAAGCCGGTGCAGATACTGGTGCCGTGGCCAACGCGTCCAGCGGGCTCGCTGTGCCGCCGGCTGCAACCTTCAGCACATGGGTGTAGATCATCGTGGTGCTGACATCCGAATGGCCGAGCAGCTCCTGCACGGTGCGGATGTCGGTGCCGGATTGCAGCAGGTGGGTGGCGAAGGAGTGGCGCAGGGTATGGACCGACACCGGTTTGTGGATACCTGCGGGTGCGATTGCCTTTTTAAGGGCGCGCTGCAATCGCTCTTCATACAAATGGTGCCGGCGCTCGACACCGCTTCGTGGGTCGACGGACGGGGTGGGGGAGGGAAAGACCCAGAACCACCCCCAGCGTTCGCCGACCCGGGGGTACTTGGACTCCAGCGCATGCGGCACTTTCACACCGCCGCGCTGGGCGTGGCGGTCGTGTTCCCACTGGGCACGCGCCGCCAGAACCTGCGCGCGCAAGGCCGGCACCAGGCTGCGCGGCAGCATCACGACGCGATCCTTGTTGCCCTTGGCCTGGCGCACGATGATGACGTGGCGGTCGAAATCGAGATCTTTCACACGCAGGCGCAGGCCCTCCATCAGGCGCATGCCAGTGCCGTACAGCAATCTGGCGACCAGTGTGCAGAGGTCTTCGGGCGGCAGCGCCGCGAGCAATGCCGCGACTTCGCCCTGGGTCAGCACTGACGGGATGCGCTTGGGCGCAGAGGGGCGCTGAATGCTGTCGAGCCAGGGCATCTGGATGCCCAGTACCTCGCGGTAGAGGAAAAGCAGCGCGCTCAAGGCCTGGTTGTGTGTGGACGCGGACAAGCGCCGCTCATTGGCGAGCATGCTCAGAAATGCCTCGACCTGGGGTGCGCCCATGTCGCGCGGATGCCGAACCCCGTGCCATCGGATGAAGAATCGCACCCAATAGACGTAGAGCTTTTCTGTGCTGAGGCTATAGTGCAGATACCGGATCCGCTCCCGCACCTGATCCATCAGGCGCGTGGACTGCAAGGGCGGCGTGCGGGGTTTCATGGCAGGATTTATAACTGTATGTTTATCCAGTATATGCCCCGGAAAGGCAGTGTGCAAGCGGCCGGCGAAGGATTTCATCGGCCGCCGTATCCGCCGCGGTCATTTGTATCCGCCGGCGTCGCACGGTGGACATTGCGTTGAACTAAACCGCTGACGCGGTGGCTGGTCGAGACAGACTGCCACCGCGTTTGCGTTTGTTGGGCGGCTTGCGCAAAGCGGCCACGAGGTGAAGCCTTCGAGGTGGGGAATTTCCCCCGCACTTGAAGGAGAACCTCATGACAGAACTACGCCAACGCATGATCGACGCGATGGTGCAGCGCGGCTTCAGTGCGCGCACGCAGGAGACCTACGTGGGCGCCATCCGCAGAATGGCCAAGCACTACCGGCGCGACCCGGCGCTGTACACGGTGCAGGAAGTGCAGGAGTACCTGCTGCGCATGGTCAAGGACGAGAAGCTCTCGTACAGCAGCATGAACCAGGCCGCATGCGCGATGCAGTTCCTGTTCCAGGTGGTGCTGGGACACAAACGCGAGCACTTTCAGGTGCCGTTTGCCAAAGTGCCCATCCAGCGACCGGAGTTGCTGGCGCGTGAGGAAATAGCACGCCTGTTTGCGTCCTGCTCGCACCCCATGCGCCGCATGCTGCTGCAGACCATGTACGCTGCGGGATTGCGCGTGTCCGAAGTCTGCGCGCTGCGCGTGGGTGACATCGACAGCCACAGCGACCGCATGTGCATACGCGTGGCGTGTGGCAAAGGGGGCCACGCTCGCTACACCGTGCTCGGCCCAAGCCTGCTGGGCCATCTGCGCATCTATGTGCGAACATTTCGCCCCCGAGTCTGGCTGTTCCCCAACGCCAGTGGCGAGCAGCCCATGAACGTCGAGATGGCCCAGCGCGCCTACCAGGGAGCCCGCATGCGGGCACACATCACCAAGAACGGCAGCACCCACACCCTGCGCCACTGCTTTGCCACCCATCTGCTCGAAGGCGGCATAGACCTGTTCACGATCCAGAAATTATTGGGCCACAGCCACATCAGCACCACGGGGCGCT
>JANMYG010000834.1:0-5316 GCA_031381865.1 Betaproteobacteria bacterium
CACCGCACCGACTGGCGGCATGACAGACTCCACCGCACCGACTGGCGGCACGCCGCGCCGCCTGCCGGGATGGATGTCGCTGGAGGGCCAGGTGGGCGTGGTGACCGGCGGTGGCACCCATCTTGGCCTGGCCATGGCCACCGCACTGGCCGAACTGGGCTGCACCATCTACCTGTTGGGGCGCAGGCGCGAGATGGTTGAACAGGCCGCCGCACAACTGCGTTCTGCGGGCCTGGATGCCCATGCCGTAAGCGCCGATGCGGCCGACGAGGCCGCGGTCGAAGTGGTGGTGCAGGGTATCGTCGCGCGCCATGGCCGGCTCGATGTGATGGTTTGCAACGCCGGCGGTGCATTCGGCACCGCGATGGCACCGCATATTTCGGTCGGCGACCTGGAGACCACGTTGCGCCTGAACGTCGCCACCACCCTGGTATGTGCGCAGACGGCTGCACGCGCGATGCTGCCGCGGCGGCGCGGCGCCATCATCACGGTCGGTTCGCTGCACGCCAGCCTGGGTAGCGACCCGCGCCTGTACGCGCCCGATTTCAGGCGCTCGACCCAGTCCTACCACGCGGCCAAGGGGGCCGTGCTCAACCTCACGCGGGCACTGGCATGCGAGCTGGCGCAACACAACATCACGGTCAACTGCATCAGCCCGGGCCAGATACCGAAACCCAGCCTGGACGCCTTCACGCGCGAGAACTTCCGCAACATGGTGCCGCTGGGCCGGCTCGGCGTCCCCAACGACCTCAATGGCGCGGTGGCGCTGTTCGCCAGCCGCGCCGGCCAATGGATCACCGGCCAGAACCTGGTGGTCGACGGCGGCTGGTCGGCATGGTGAGGCCACCCGCGAACTTCTGCCGCGCATGCCATGCCTGGGCACGCGCACGTGGCATGCCTGAGCAGGTGTACTTGTGATGCCGGACCCGTCTCTCCTGTCATGCCGGACCAGTCGCCTGCTGTGCCAGGGCCATCGCACTTGTCATGCCGGACTCGATCCGGCATCCATGGATTGCGGGGCAAGCCCGCAATGACAATGGCTGTGCACTTCGGCCGGGCGCGGAGGCTCAGGCACGCCTTCCGTGCCAGGGCCATTGCACCTGTCATGCCGGACTCGATCCGGCATCCATGGACTGCGGGGCAAGCGCGCAATGACAGTGGCTGGGTGACCAGCATCGGATTCGATTGGGCGGGTGCAGCACATAGAATCGAGTTGGCTTGGTTATCGCCTTGACGGCACGATTCTTCATGGACTACCCCGGAAACCTGTTTGTCGTTGCGGCTCCCAGCGGGGCCGGCAAATCCAGCCTGGTCAAGGCCTTGCTGGAACTCGATTCGATCGTGCGGCCGTCGGTGTCGCATACCACGCGGCCGCCGCGCGGACAGGAAATGGACGGGCGCGAGTATTTCTTCGTATCCCCGGCGCAATTCGATGCGATGGTGCAGGCGGATGGTTTCGTGGAGTGGGCCGAGGTGCATGGGCACCGGTACGGCACGTCGCGCCAGGCGATCGCGCAACGCATGCAGGAGGGCTCGGACGTCGTGCTGGAGATCGATTTCCAGGGCGCGATGGCGATCAGACGCGTGTTTGCCAACGCGGTGACCATTTTCATCCTTCCCCCGAGCTGGGAGGAACTGTGTTCGCGGCTCGAACGCCGCGGCGAGGATTCGGCCGAAACCATCGAGCTGCGACTGCGCAATGCCGGGCGCGAAGTGGCGCAGGTGCACCACTTCGACTTCGTTATAATCAACGACTCGTTTGATCGCGCGCTCTTTGACCTCAAGGCCATCGTGCATGCGCAGCGCCTCAAGTTCGCGGTCCAGCGCCGCGCACGCGCGGCGACCTTCAAAGCACTGAACATTCCCTAGCGCCCCTGCCCCCTCGTCATCTGGAGACCCCATGGCCCGTATCACCGTCGAAGACTGCCTCGCTCAGATTCCCAACCGCTTCCAGCTGGTTCTGGCCGCAACCTACCGCGCCCGCATGCTGAGCCAGGGCCATACACCCAAGATCGAGAGCAAGAACAAGCCCGGTGTGACCGCGCTGCGCGAGATCGCCGCCGGCAAGATCGGCCTGGAAATGCTGAAAAAAGTCCCTCTCTGACGCCCCAGGCGCTCGTCATCAAGGCACCCCTTGTGGTGCCTTTATTTTTTGGCTCCCGCAGCTTTGCCCTGCAGGCTATATTTGGGGGGTGAGTTCGCTCAATCTTCCCGCCGCGCCACCTGCGAAGAGGACCCGCAAGGGCCACGGCGCCGCCACGCTCAGCGCGGCGGCGGCCAACGCGGCAGCGGCGAGTTTCGCGGCGCTCACATCCAAGCTCGACTACCTTCCGCCCAGTGATATCGAGAAGGTAAGGCAAGCCTACAAGTTTGCCGACGAAGCGCATCTTGGCCAGATCCGAAACAGTGGTGAGCCATACATCACCCATCCGATCGCGGTTGCCGCCCAGTGCGCCGACTGGAAGCTGGACGCGCAGGCTCTGATGGCCGCGCTGCTGCACGACGCACTGGAAGACTGCGGCATCACGAAGATCGAGCTGATCGAGCGCTTCGGCTCCCCGGTGGCGGAACTCGTGGACGGCCTGACCAAACTGGACAAGCTGCACTTCACCACGCGCGAGGCGAATCAGGCCGAATCGTTCCGCAAGATGCTGCTGGCGATGGCCCGTGACGTGCGGGTCATATTGATCAAGCTCGCGGACCGGTCGCACAACATGCGCACGCTGGCCAACGTGGCGCGCGACAAGTGGGCCCGTATCTCGTCCGAGACGCTCGACATCTATGCGCCGATCGCGCATCGCCTCGGCCTCAACCAGATCTACCGCGAACTGCAGGACCTGGCCTTTGCCTACCTGCACCCCTGGCGCCACGCGATCCTGTCCAAAGCGGTGGAAAAGGCGCGCAGCCGCCGCCGCGACCTGATCCAGCGGGTGCAGCGTGAACTCGAAGCGGCGTTTGCCGCAACCGGCATGGCGCTGCGAATCGCCGGCAGGGAGAAGTCGGTGTTCTCGATCTATCGCAAGATGAGCGAAAAACACCTCAGTTTTGCGCAGGTGACCGACATCTACGGCTTTCGCCTGATCTTGCCGACACTGATCGACTGTTATGCCGCGCTCGGGACCTTGCACCAGCTCTATAAACCGGTGCCTGGCCGGTTCAAGGACCATATCGCCATCGCCAAGCTCAACGGCTACCAGTCGCTGCACACCACCCTGGTCGGCCCGTCGGGGGTCAACATCGAATTCCAGTTGCGTACCGAATCAATGCACCTGGTGGCGGAATCCGGCGTCGCGGCGCATTGGCTCTACAAGGCCAAGAACCCGGATGGCACGACCTCCGACCGCATGGGCAACCAGTGGCTGCAATCGCTGCTGGACATCCAGCACGAGACCGGGGACGCCACCGAATTCTGGGACCACGTCAAGGTCGACCTGTTTCCGGACGCGGTCTATGTCTTCACCCCCAAGAGCCAGATCCTGTCGCTGCCGCGCGGAGCAACCGTGGTGGACTTCGCCTATGCGATCCACAGCAATGTGGGTGACCGCACGATGGCCGCGCGCATCAACGGCGAACAGGTGCCGCTGCGCACCGAACTCAAGAATGGCGATATCGTCGAGGTGGTCACCGCGCCGCTGTCCAGCCCCAATCCGGCATGGCTGAGTTTTGTCCGTACCGGGCGGGCGCGCTCCAAGATCCGGCACCACCTCAAGACGCTGGCGCATGCCGAGTCGGAGGGTTTTGGCAAACGCCTGCTGGCGCAGGCGCTGCGGGCAGAAGGCATCGAGAAGTTTCCGGAAGACGACCCCACCCACCAAAGCATGTGGGAGCGCCTGTTGCGATTCACCGGCAACCGCAGCCGCTCCGAACTGCTGACCGATATCGGCCTGGGCAAGCGCATCGCCACGATCGTCGCGAAGCGGCTGGTGACACTGCTGGCCGAGGAGACCGGCGAGAAACCGGACGCCCTGCTGCTGTCGCGCGAAAGATTTGCGTCGCACGAGGCGATCGCGCAGGGCGTTGTCACGCTGGACGGCAGCGAAAACGCGTCGGTCCAGTATTCGACCTGTTGCCGGCCGATTCCGGGTGACAACATCGTCGGGTACCTCGGACGTGGCGAAGGTCTGGTCGTGCATACCCGCGAGTGCCCGGTCGCCGGCAAGCTGCAACACAAGGACAGCGAGCGCTTCATCGCCGTGGACTGGTCGGACGACCCGGTGCGCCCGTTCGAGTCCGAGATCGTGGTGGCCGTGGTCAATGGCAAGGGCGTGTTGGCGCGCGTGGCCGCGGCATTGGCAGCGGCCGAAGCGGACATCACGCACATCGACATGGGGCAGGAGGCAGCACAGGACGCGACCGACCTGCGTTTTGTGATCGCCGTGCGCGACCAGGCCCATCTGGAACTCGCGCTGCGCAACCTGCGTCGCACGCCTTCGGTGTTGCGCGCGCAGCGAACCTAGGGGCCCTCGTTGCGCGGGGCCGGGTAGTCCACCCGCAGCACCTCGATTTCTTCCACGCCCACCGGCGTCACAAGGTTGAGCACGTCGCCCACACGCGCCTTGAGCAGGGTGCGCGCCACCGGCGAGACCCAACTCACCTGGCCAAGCGCGGTGTCGACCTCGTCGATACCCAGAATCGTCACCGTGCGCTCGTGGCCAGCGCCGTCGGCATAAGCGACCGTCGCGCCAAAGAACACCTGGTCGGTGCCATGGTGCACGCTCGGATTGGTGATCTCGGCAATTTCCAGCCGCTTGGTCAGGAAGCGGATGCGCCGGTCGATTTCACGCAACCGCTTCTTGCCGTAGATGTAGTCGCCATTTTCGGACCGGTCGCCGTTGCTCGCAGCCCAGTGCACGATCTCGACCACCTTGGGCCGCTCGACGTCGATCAACTCCACGAGTTCGGCGCGCAGGCGCTGGTAGCCGCTCGCCGTGATGTAGTTCTTGCCGCCGCCGGGCAAGGCGGGCAGTTCGAACTCATCCTCGTCGTCCGTGTTGTCCGATTCCCGGGTGAAGGCCTTGCTCATGGTGGGCGCTAGGATCGATCCGCAGTCGATTGCATGGGTACACGTAGCCAACAAAAAGGGCTTGCGTCTTTATGGGACGCAAGCCCTTTGACTTGTTGGTGCGGCTGGCAGGAATTGTACCCACGACCCCTTGGTTCGTAGCCAAGTACTCTATCCAACTGAGCTACAGCCGCGAAAGACGCAAATTCTAACACCACCGCACTCCCTGATTCCCCGTTTAGCCGCGGCCACTGACAAGTCACCGGGCCTCGGTAAACCGCAGGCATGCCTATGTCTTCATGGCTCGCCACGGG
>JANMYG010000873.1:0-3503 GCA_031381865.1 Betaproteobacteria bacterium
CTGAGTGGGGCCCCTTTCCATTTGTCGGGGTGGTATGGAATTCAGGCGCCCGTTGAGTTCGTTCTGGCTCGCCGCATGGGCGTTGACGCTGGCCCTTGGGTGGCTGCTACCAAACCATTACCCGCCCTGGTCGGCCTTTCATTTCGACGCGTGGGTTTCGCTGGTGTTGCTGGTCGGGTCGGCCGCGGTGGTACTGGCGACGCGCGTGAATGTGCCAACGCGGTGGGACGCGCTGACGGTCATGGTTGCCGTGCTGGTTCTCGTCCCCGGGCTGCAGTATTACTTCGGTCTGGTGCTGTTTGGCGGCACGGCGTGGGTCGGCACCGGTTACCTGCTCGGGTTCCTGTTGGCATTGCTGGTCGGCGCACGTTGGGAGTTGTGTGGCCCGGGGCAACTCGCGGACGGTCTGTTCCTGGCAATCGGCATTGCCGCAGTGCTGTCGGTCGGCATGCAGATGCACCAGTTCCTGCAGCTGACCTACGATGATTGGGCATTGTGGTCCATGGGCCCTTCGGTCAGCCGGCCGCACAGCAATTTCGGCCAGCCGAACCAATTGGGCACTTTTCTGATCTGGGGGTTGGCCGCCACGGGTTGGGGACTGCTTCGGCGCCATATGCGCGTCCCGGTAGCGGTCATGCTGGCGTTGTTCCTGCTGTTTGGCGTCGCCATGACGCAATCGCGTACCAGTTGGCTCGGACTGATCGCCTGTCTGGGCGCGATCTGGATGTGGCGAAGTGTTTGGCCTTCCAGGTGGGTACCGGCTTCATGCGCCGCCCTGTTCGGCATTTTCCTGACCTATCCGGCCGTCTTGCGTTGGCTTTCGCAGGTGTTGTTGACCGGGTCGGACGTCGGCATGTTGAGGGTGCAGTTTCACGAAGATACGCGCCTGATGATGTGGCGCCAATTCATCCACGCCGCGCTGGAGCAGCCATTTTTCGGTTTTGGCTGGTACCAGGGGTCGTTGGCCCAACTGGCGAGCGCTGTTGATTACCCGTCACTGCATGGGGTTTACTCGCACTCGCACAACCTGTTCCTCGACCTGGTGTTGTGGTGTGGCATCCCGGGTGGTTTGCTGGTCGTTGCCATGCTGCTTGCATGGTTCTGGCGCCAACTGTGGGCGGTGCGAGACGCCGAGTGCGCAGTGCTGATGTTGTTCCTGATCGCCGTCGGTATCCACGCCATGCTGGAACTGCCCCTGCATTACGCCTACATGTTGTTGCCAACCGGGCTGGTGATGGGGGTTCTCAATACGCGCCATCCCGGCAAAACCATCGTGTCGACAGGCCGGTGGGTGCTGGTCGCCCTGTGGCTGGCGAGCGCAGTGCTTCTTGTGTTGGTAGTCCGCGACTATTTCCGCGTCGAGGCGAGTTACCAAGTATTGCGCTTCGAATGGGCGCGTATCAAGACCAAGCCCGAAGGGCCTCCGGACGTGATGCTGCTGACCCAGTGGCGAGAATTTGTTCGCTACGCCCGATTCGACCCTGGTCCCGGCATGACGGCCGAACAACTGCAGTGGATGCGACGCGTCACGAGCCAGTTTCCAAGTGCGGGCAACTTTCAGAAGATGGCGGCGGCTTTGGCGTCGAACGGACAGCCCGACGAAGCCAGGTCGTGGTTGCGCAAGGCCTGCAAGATGGTCAGCGACTCGCAATGCGCGGCTCTCAAGGCAGCTTGGGAAGATCAGGCGCTGCACGATCCGCGCATCGCCGCCGTGCCGTGGCCAAATTGATCGCCGACCCTTGATTCAACAACCATGAGTCCGAACCGGGGCGAAGGCCTTCTTGCCAGCCGCTGCACGGTCGCAGTATTGCTGGTGCTGCCATGGCTGAATCCCTTTGCCTCGGGGCCCTCGACCGCGGCAATTCCATGGTTGGTGTCATTGGCTTGTGCGGCCGCGTCTTTGCTGCTCTGGTCCTGGTCGCCCGTTACGCTGGCCAGGCCATTCGCATTGGCCTGGCTGGCCGCTGCCCTGCTGAGCAGCGTGATGGGGTTGCTGCAATATTTCGGCGCTGCCGGCTCCTTGGCGCCCTGGGTCAATCACAACACGCTCGGTGACGCCTTCGCCAATTTGCGCCAGCGCAACCAGTTTGCGACCCTCACGAATCTGGGGCTGGCGGTGCTGCTTTGGGGTCCGCTGGCGCGCGCCGATGTGCCCTCAGGTGGCGCCGCGCGCCGGTATTGGCCGTTCGCCGCCGCAGTGCTGCTGGCATTCGGCAATGCCGCATCCGGATCACGCACAGGCCTGCTGCAATTCCTGGCACTGGCGCCCATGGCGGTGCTGTGGAACGGCACGCGCCACCGTCGTACCTGGCAGGTGCTCGCGGTCGCTGTGCTGGCGTATGTGGCGGCTGCCCTCGCGTTGCCGGTGCTGATCGGCCTCGATCCGCTGGTCAACGGAATCACCGGCCGGCTCCGGTTCGACAGCCTGCCCTGCGCCAGCCGATGGGTCATATGGCAAAACGTCCTGTACCTGATAACCCTGAGGCCGCTGACTGGCTGGGGCTGGGGCGAACTCGACTTTGCCCACTTCGTCACGTTGTATCCCGGTGCGCGGTTTTGCGAGATCCTGGACAACGCGCACAACCTGCCGCTGCAGCTTGCAGTCGAGCTCGGCATTCCGCTGGCGGTGCTGGCTTGCGGCCTGGGCATCGGGCTGGCCTGGCGCGCCCGGCCGTGGCGCGAGTCCAATCCAGACCGCCAGCTGGCGTGGGCCGTGCTCGCGCTGATCCTGCTGCACAGCATGCTGGAATATCCCTTGTGGTACGGCCCGTTCCAGATCGCCGTGGCATCGTGCCTGTGGCTGCTGTGGTCAACCCGCCAGCCGGCACACGCCGGTTCGGCCAGCGCCGGCGCGCTACAGGCCCGGGCACCGACGAACGCGCAGGTACGGCCTTTCAGACCCCTGCCCATGGCCGCTTCGGTTTTGTGTCTCCTCGGTGTGGCTTACGCCGCGTGGGATTACCACCGCGTGAGCCAGATCTACCTGCCAACAGAGCAACGAGCCGCTGAGTACAGGGAGGACACGCTGCAGAAGATTCGCGGATCGTGGCTGTTTCGCAACCAAGTACGGTTTGCCGAACTCACCACCACCGAGTTGACCCCCGACAACGCCGCGTACCTGCATGCCATGGCCCAGGAACTGCTGCACTTTTCACCGGAAGCACGGGTCGCCGAGAAGTTGATCGAGAGCGCGGTCATGCTGGGCCGTGCGGACGAGGCGTTGTTCTATCTGGCCCGTTACCGGGCGGCATTTCCGCAGGAGCATGCCCGCTGGTCCAAGGCCGGTAGTGCCGCCGCGGGCGCCCCGACGCCAGCCGACTGACCGGTCGCAACCCGGGCGGTCGGTGGGCGCCCGTCGATCGCCACTCGGCAAGCGAAGATCCTCAGGTTGGCGCGGCCACAAACTCGCCGGACTTGCCGCCGCGTTTTTGCAGCAGCTTCACGTCGGTGATCGTCATGCCCCGGTCGACCGCCTTGCACATGTCGTAGATGGTCAACAGCGC
>JANMYG010000057.1:0-9152 GCA_031381865.1 Betaproteobacteria bacterium
GGTGGCATGGCGCTGGCGCTCAACGCCATGGGCGACAAGTTCAAGGCGGTCCTGGACATCACCATCGTCTATCCCGACGGCCGGCCCACGTTCTGGCATTTCCTGCAGGGCAAATTGCACCGCGTCACCGTGCGCGCGCGGCTGCTACCGATTCCGGCGCACCTGGTGGGCGCCGACTACTCGGGCGACGCCGCGGTGCGCGCCGCGTTCCAGGCCTGGGTCCAGCAGCTGTGGCGCGAGAAGGAGGCGCAGATCACGGAGTTGGCTGCAGGCACCTGAGCGCGGCGGCGGCAGGCGTCCGATGGCCTGTCCCCGATCACCAGCGCGGGGGGGCACTGCGTGCCAGTTGTCCCGTGCGCGATGGTCCGCAAATATGCCGTGCCTGATGGTCCGCGCGCATTGTCCCGTGCGCGATGGCCTGCAAATGTGCCGTGCCCAATGGCCCGCGCGAGTTGTCCCGTGCGAGATGTCTCGCACCCGGCGCGACTATGCCCGGCACCGGCGCGCGGCCTCAGTGCGCCGCCATGTCCCCCCATAGCTGCTTGAGGCGCGCGTCGCGGCCGCAACCGGTGCGGTAGTACTTGTAGCGCAGCGGGTTCTTGAGGTAGTAGTCCTGGTGGTATTCCTCGGCCGGGTAGAACGCGCCGGCTGCCACCACCTCGGTGACCACCGGGTCCTTGAACGGCTTGGACTTTTCCAGCGCGGCGCGCGAGGCCGTTGCGATCCGGAGTTGCTCCGCATCGAGCGCGAAGATCGTGGTGCGGTAGGGTGAACCAGCGTCGCAGAACTGGCGGTCGCGCGTGGTCGGGTCGATGGTGCGCCAGTAGTGTTCGACCAGCCGCTCGTAACTCACCTTGGCCGGGTCGAACAGCACTTCCACAGCCTCGGCGTGGCCGGTGGTGTGCGACGACACCTGCTCGTAAGTCGGGTTGACCGTCTTGCCGCCGGTGTAGCCCGAAGTGGTGGAAATGACGCCCGGGACCTTGTCGAAATCGGACTCGACGCACCAGAAGCAGCCACCGGCAAAGATCGCCTTGGCCGTGGACGCGCCGGCCTTGGCGGTGGCGCCGGCCGTGGTGGCGGCGCCGGCCGTGGAAGTGGCCGGCTTGACGGCCGTCTGCGCGTGGCCGAAGGCAAACAGGCCCGTCAGTGCGAGTGCCGTGCCAAGGCGCAGGGCGGCACGCCGTGCAATTGGGAATGTCATGGTCGTTCCAGTTCAAAAGTGGTTCATTACGCTGGCCCATCCGGGCCCACACCGGAGATTTGTCGTCGCTGGTGCGGCATTCTTACGCGGGGCCGGTCGGGCTGTGTTCCGGGCAACCAATGCCACTACGCGGCAGACGGCGAAATAACTTGTCCGTGATCGATCGCACTCTGCGGAACGTGTGCCCGGCCTGACCCCAAGCGCGAACGGAACTTGATTATTGAGGTTTTCGATATTCAAGATACCGTTCGTGTGCCCGGCCTGAACCCAGCGCGAACGGACATTGACTTGTCATCAATTTGGGAAAGATCAATAGCGAAGCGTTCGGGTATCAGGCCGCGTCGACGCCCAGTTGGCGCAGTTGCGTCGACAACTTGTGCGTCGCCTTGACATCGAGCTTGTCGACCAGGCCGACCAGGGTTTCGTGCACGGGCGAAATCCCGACGAAACCCAGGATGCTGCGTTCCAGCGACTTGATGCTGTGCGCGCCAAAGTACCAGCGGTATACGACGGCCGGCATACCCATGGTCACGACCAAGCGGGCCGAGCGACCGCCCAGGGCCTTGGCGCCGAAGGGGTTGTCGGCGTCGCGCTTGAAGGCAAATCCGGGCCGCGCCACCTGCTCCAGGAATCCCTTGAGCAGCGCCGGCATGTCGCCCATCCACAACGGAAAGAAGAACACCAGGTGCTCGGCCCAGCCGATGTCGTCTTGCGCCGGCTGCAGGCTGGCCGGCAGCGGCGCCTCGTTCCAGTCCTTCTGGCTGCGCAACAACGGGAAATCCAGCGTCGCCACCTCGACGCGCCGCACCTGGTGCCCGGCGCTGGCGGCGCCGTCGGCATAAGCATCGGCCAGCAGGTGTCCGAGGTGTTTCTCGCCCGGGTCGGGGTGCCCCTGGATCAGGAGAATGCGCTTGATGGTCATGTGAGCTCCGCTTGCAAAAACAGAGGCCATGCTGGCACGCCGGAGCCGGTTGGCATTGAGGCGTGTCAATCGACATGCAACACCCGGCGCCGACCATGATCGAGGCGCCGTACCGCCACATCATGCGCACCGACCCGCCCCGTCATCTCGCACCGACGCACCCCGTCATCTCGCACCGACCCACCCCGTCATGCGCGCCGCGCCGCCAGCAGAAATTCCTGCAGCAACCCAATGACTTCCGCCGGCCGCTCCTGTTGCACCCAGTGCCCGGCGCCCGGCACCAGATGGCAAGCCAGCAGCCGCGTGCAGGCCACGACACGCATCTTCTCGAACGCGCCGGGCGACTGGAACACACCCCAGTCGCTCTGGCCAGCGATGAAACAGGCCGGCACGTCGATCGTGCGCCCGGCGAACAGCTGCAGCTCCGCCAGGCTGCGCGCGTCTATGGCGCAGCGGTACCACTGCAGGCCGCCCTGGAATCCGGTGCGGGCGTATTCGGCGCTGTAGACGGCGAGCTCCTGTTCCGTCAGCCAGTGGCAGGCCGCGACCTGCTCGCTGGAAGGCATGTGCGGGGCCACAGTCTGCGCCATGTCCAGGTCGTTTTCCATGATGTAGTAGGTCGGCAGCCGGGCCAGCTCAGTCGCGATCCAGGCCTGCAGCGGGTGCGGCTGGTTCGGCTTCCAGTCGCCGCTCTTGCAGTGGTAGTAGGCGCGCAGGAAGGCATGCACTCCCTGCGCGCAATGCCACATGTCGCCATTCGCCTGCGCCGTGGCGTAGTACCACTGGTAATGCTTGCGTGCCGGCGTGAGGCGCGCCAGACCGGCCAGCGCGCGCGCCACGGCGGCATGCGCTGGCTCCGGCTGGGGCGCGCCCACCGCGCTGCCGAAGGGCAGTTCGGGGGGACCGGCAAAAGGTGCGCTCATGAGCACCACCGAGCGAAACACATCGGGACGGATCAGGGCGCACCAGGCCGCTACCGGCGCGCCGAAGTCGTGCCCGACCACTGCCGCCACCTCGCGGTATCCGAACGCCGCCACCAGCGCCAGCGCATCGCGCACCAGGGCCGGCATGCGAAACGACGCCACGTCACCGTCGTAGCGGCCGTCCCAGCCGGTGGTGCGGCCATAACCGCGCTGGTCCGGCGCGATGACGTGGTAACCCGCGTCGGCCAGCGGCTGCATCAGCTTGCGCCAGCTGTAGGCAAGCTCGGGAAAACCGTGCAGCAGCAGGATGCAGGGCCGTTTCAAGTTGCCCGCGAGGGGCTCGAACCCGGCTTCCAGAACGTGAATCGTCAATCCGTTCACGCCCGGCACCAGGCGCGCACGCACCCCGCTCGGCAACACGCCCGCGTCCAGGGGGGCTGGCAGCTCGGTCGACAGGGTGCGCTCCGGCGCGGATTCGCGGGCCGCTCAGGATCCGGTCGCAGGTGGGGCCGCCTTCGCCTGCGCGGCAGCACGCATGGCGTCAGCCTGCGCTCGGCTGATGCCCAGCGTCTGCAGCATCGGGCTCGGGGCCTGCGGGTCCCAGGAATGCCTGGGTCCGATCGTGATGCCGCCGTCGACCGTCAGGTGGGTGCCGGTGACGAAACTCGAGGCATCCGACGCGAAAAACAACGCCGCCTCGGCGATGTCGCCCGGCTGGCCCGAGCGGCCGACTGGATTGGCCACGCCGCTGCGTTCGGACACCACGCGGGCCATCTGTTGCGAGCCTTGGGCATCGAGTCCGAACGCGCCGCCGAAGATGCTGGTGGCGATGAAGCCGGGGACGATCGCATTGATGCGTATGCGGTGCGCCGACAGCTCGGTCGCCGCCAGCCGGGTGTAATGCAGCACACCGGCCTTGGCCACCGAATAGGCGATCGGCGCATAACCCGCCTGCAGCGCCGAGATCGACGCGGTGTTGATGATCGACCCGCCGCCACGGCGCTTCATGTGGGGTGTGGCAAACGACGCGCCGGCGGCCACCGAACGCAGCAACAGCGCCTGTGTCTGGTCCCACGCGTCGGCATCCCAGTCTTCTACGCCGTGGGTTGCGCCAACGCGCCCGGCATTGCTGAACAGGATGTCGAGCCCGCCGAAATGTTGCGCCGCCAGGTCGATCGCCGCCTTGATCTGCTGCGGCGCCGTGACATCGCAGTACACAAAACGCACCGCCCCGGGGTATTGCTGCTCGAGCGCGCGCCCCGCGTCCTCCTGCACGTCGGCGGCGACCACGCGCGCGCCCTCCTCCACGAACAGGGCCAGTGTGGCGAGGCCGATGCCCGATGCGGCGCCGGTGATGACAGCGATTTTTCCGTTGAGTCTGGGTGCCATGGGATGGTCTGGTTGAGGGTGGTGGTGGGGTGGTAATGGGGTGGTGGTGGTGGTGTGGTCGCGCCGCGCCAGCGGCTTAGGGGGTCGCGCTGATCCGCGCCAGCGCCTCGGAAATCGGGGCCGCCGCACCCGGGCGGACCAGGCGCGCCACCTCCACGCCGTCGCGCAGGAACACCAGCGTTGGCCACAACCTGACGCCGAACGAGCGGCCCAGGCGGCGACCGCTCCCGTCCTCGACCCGGTGGTGCCGCACACCGGGGTGGGCGCTGAACGCCGATGTGATGAAGGGCTGGGCGGCGCGGCAGTAGCCGCACCAGGGGGTGCCGAATTCGATGACGGCCGGCCCCGGGAGTGCGTCTATTTCCGCGCGGGACGGCTCGGTCGCCGCGTTGTGTTGTTCCATCCTGGTCGTCCTCGTGGGTGAGTTGCCCTACGGCTGTTCGCGTTCGATTATCTGCCCGTCGATGTAGTACCAGCGCTGTCCGTGCCGGACGAAGCGGCTGATCTCGTGCATGCGCTGGGCGCGCCCCGCGTCACGGCAACGCGCGACGAATTCCACCACGCCGGCGTCGCCGCTGGCCTGCGCCTGCAGCACGTCCAGACCGAGCCACTTGACCGGCGCGAGCTCGAGTTCGCCCGGCGCCGTCGACGGGTGCCAGGTGGCGAGCAGGTAGTCGATCAGGCCCAGCGCGTAGGCGCTGTAGCGCGAGCGCATCAAGGCCTCGGGTGTGGGCGCGAACACGCCCTCGGGCAGGCCTGCGTGCCACGGTCCGCAGCAGACGCTGTACGTGGCGCCGCTGCCGCAGGGGCACGGCGTGTATGCACGAAGCATGGCCTTCTTCATGCCGCCGATGGTAACCAGCACATGTTGCGTGCGGCCGGGCCGGCGGTGGTTCGAGTATCGTGCGGCAACAACAACCATCAAGGAGATGCCATGCGAAGAACCGCCTGGGCAGTCGGCGCCGTGGCGGCCGGCCTGGCCGCATACCTGGGCCTGTGGCCGGTGCCGATCGAGCCGGTGCGCTGGAGCGCCCCGACCGCGCCGGGTTACGTCGGGCCGCATGCGGTGAACAACAAGCTGGCCGGGCTGCAGTTGATCTCGCTGGGCGCCGAAGAGGGCCCGGAACACATCGTCGTGGCCAGGGACGGAAAGCTGTACACCACGGTGGCCAGTGGAAACATCCTGCGCATGAACCCGGACGGCAGCGCCAGGGAGGTTTTTGCCCATACCGGCGGGCGCGTGCTGGGATTCGACTTCGACGCCCGCGGCAACCTGGTGGCGGCCGATGCCATCAAGGGCCTGTTGTCGATCAGCCCGCAGCGCAAGATCACGCTGCTGACCAACACGGTCGGCGGTGAGCCGATACTTTATGCCGACGCGGTGGTGGTAGCCGGCAACGGCAAGATGTACTTCAGCGACGCGTCCGCGCGCTTCGCACCGGCGACCTGGGGCGGCACCTTCGAAGCCAGCATCCTCGACATCCTGGAGCAGGCGGCCACCGGGCGCATCCTCGAATACGACCCCGCGACCAGGGCCACGCGCGTTGTCGCGCGTGGCCTGAGCTTCGCCAACGGCGTGGCGCTGAGCCGCGACGAGCAGACGCTGTTCGTGAGCGAGACCGGCAAGTACCGGGTGTGGAAAATCGCGGTCGATGCGAGCAACCTCGACCTGGCGCAAAAGTCGCCGCAGGCCAGCGTGTTGCTCGACAACCTGCCGGGTTACCCGGACAACCTGATGCGCGGGCAGGACGGCCGCATCTGGCTGGGTTTCGCCAAGCCGCGCAATGCCACCGTGGACAAACTCGCGCAGCAGCCCTTTTTGCGCAAGCTCACCTACCGCCTGCCGCGCGCCTTGTGGCCGATACCGAAGGCCTACGGACACGTGATGGCGTTCACCGAAGACGGCCGGGTGGTGGCGGACCTGCAGGACGCCACTGGCGCTTATCCCGAGACCACATCGGTCACCGAAACGCCGGACCGGCTGTACGTGCAGAGCCTGCACGCCAGGGGCTTGGGCTGGCTCGCCAAATAACGCGTGTGGCGGGCTGATTGCGCCGACCGTAAGGCAACCCAACTGGGCGCATGCCCCCGGCACCGATTGCCACTGCGCGGTTGTTGCGCGGGCGCCGGGCAGCCCGCGCCCCGCGCCGACCGGCCGCTACACTCGACCGCTACCACCGCTACCACCGCTGCCGACCGCTACCGACCGCTGCCGACCGCTACCGACCGCTACCGACCGCAACCGCCAGCTGTTGCCTCCATCGCCGCCAAGGCGTCACAGGGTATTGAGATTGAGAATTTGCTGCCTAGCCCTTCGCGTGACCCGTCGTTGCCATTCGACGATAGTGGCCTTGTGCTGCCTACTCGCCGTTGCAGCAACGGCCGACAGCGCGAGCGCACAGGAGGCGGCGAACCAGGCCGGCGTGGCGGGTGAACCGGCGCGCCGCTTCGCGTCGGTCTGGCGCATACGCGGTGACATCAGCGCAAGCACCGGGGAGACCGGGCCGGTGCGCAGGCTGCAGGTCGGCGACCCGGTCTACGTGGGTGAGCGCGTGCGCGCCGATGCCAGCGCCGAAGTGGTGCTCAAGACCGAGGACGCGGGGCTGCTGGCCGTGCGCCCGGGCGGCGTCTTCATTGCCGAACGCTTCGCTGCCGAAGGCAAGCCGACCGACAACCTGACGCTGCGGCTGGTGGTTGGCTCGGTGCGCGTCATCTCGGGCTGGATCGCGCGCATCAACCGGCCCGAGTACCGTGTCGTGACCCAGACCACGACCATTGGCATTCGCGGCACCGACCACGAACCATACGTGTTGACGGCTGACCTCGCGGCGACGATGTCGCAGCCAGCCGGGACCTACGACAAGGTCAACCGCGGCGGAACCACGCTCGACGTCAACGGCAACAAACTCGACATCGAAGCAGGCAAGGTGGGTTTCGTGCGCGCACCCCGGGTGGCGACGACCCGGGCGCTGATGACGATGCTGTTGCCGGTGCTGCTCGACAAGGTGCCGGACTTCTATGTGCCGGGCGAGTTCGACGACGAACTCGACCTGTTGTCGCAGAGCGCCGACGACAACGCGGTGGCGCATCTCGAAGAGCGGCGCAAGGCGCCGGCGGGGAACACGATGCCGCAGGCGGCGGCCAGCCCGGCCAGTACAGCGGGTGCGACCGCCATGGTGGCGCCGGCAGCGGCCGCGGCGGCCACAGGTGCGCAAGAAACCTCCCGCGGCAATACCTGCGGCGCCACCGGCGTGGCGCGCGGATGGCTGGCGCAACTCGATGGGGCGATCGTGCGGCGCAACGCGCCGGCCATACAGCGGCTGTTTGCGCCGCAGGTCGTGGTCCAGGCGACGGTGCGCGACAAGGACGGAAACGCCACCACGGTCGATGTTTCGCGCGACGAGTTCGCGCGCAGCGCGGGCAGCGCCGTAAAGGGGCTGAGCGACTACCAGCAGCGCCGGGTGTCGATCGACGCCCAGCCGGAATCAGCCGGCGCGTGCGACCGGATCATCGTCAAATCGGTCGTGATCGAACAGGGCAAACAGAACGGCGCCGCCTACCGGTTCGAGTCGACCGAAGAGTTCACGCTGGAGCGGCGCGCCGGCAGGTGGCTGGCGACGAGGGCTGCCACTACCCAGCGCTAATGGCCGGCCGGCCGGGTGCGCGGTGGCCCTCCCCGGCCCTGGCCCCGGCCCCAGTGTGCAGTGTGCGGCGTGCGGCGTGCGGCGTGCGGCGTGCGGGCTGCGGGCTGCGGGCTGCGGCATGAGGCGTGCGGGCTGCTGGTAAAGAGACCCTGTCGCCGCGCAGCACCGTCGCGGCCCCTTGTTCGCACCGCGATCATGGCGCATTGCCTGGTTTGCAATTTATTTAACGATATGGTTAAATTAATTTTCAAACCAACCGGGAGCCGCTCATGATTCCAGTCACCAGTGCCATATTGGCAGCCTTCCTGGCCTTGTTGGGCGTGTTGCTGACAGTACAGGTCATCATGGGCAGGGTGCGGCTGAAGATCACCACCGGCGACGGCGGCAAAGCCGAACTGGCCAAGGTCATTCGCGCCCACGCCAATTTCGCCGAGCAGGTGCCACTGGCCGTGTTGTTGTTCACGCTGGCCGAAATGGCGGGCGCTCCGCGCATGGCGCTGTACGTGCTGGGCGCCTTGCTGTTGGTGGCGCGCATCCTGAGCGCCTGGGGTCTGTCGAGCTCGGCCGGCCTGTCATTCGGCCGCCAGTCCGGCGCCGGCATGACGCTGCTGTACATGGTCGGCACCGCCGGGCTGATCCTGTATTCCATCTTCCTGCGCTGAGATCGGCTCGCTATGGCCGGCGGCTGCACCTGCCGGCACATGCTGGGCCAGCGAACCCGGGCCCCGCCACACACCGCAAGCGGCGCTGCCAGAGGCCCGGCGCCTGGCGCGCGGCGGAGCGTGGGGCCTTGGCAACTCGCCTGGTGCCGGCATTGGAAACGCGCCAGCACACCGTCATACAGGGCGCGGTCGGGGCCTGTGCACCGCGTTATTTGCCGATGCCGTAAGCCGCTCCCGCGCGCTGACGCACGGCGCGCCGACATGGTCAGTTCGGCTCTCGCGCGCGCTCCACAAACGGCTGCAGCCCGGTCATAATTTCGGCAGAATCGATCGACGCGTGTGCTTGTGCCTGCCGTGCGTGGCCATTGTCTCGGCGACGGGCGGCGCCCGGGACCCGGCGACCGACGA
>JANMYG010000075.1:0-7302 GCA_031381865.1 Betaproteobacteria bacterium
CAGGTCCGGGCGCTTGTAGTAGCCCAGCATCTGCCCGGGCGACTTGATCAGGATTTCGTGCGCATCGCTGATGCGGACCTGCACGCCTTCATACGGCACACCGACCCATCCCGGCGCGTTCATGGTCTCGGTCGAAATATGCGAATAGGCAAAATCCTCGGTCATCGCGTACCCCTCGAGCAGGTTCAGGCCGAGCTTGCGGTACCACGCAATCAGCTCGGCCGGGATCGGAGCCGATCCGCTGCCGGCCAGCAGGACCTGGTCCAGTCCCAGGCCGGCCAGCACCTTGCGCCCGACGATCCGGCCGAGCACGGGGATACGCAGCAGGAAGTCCAGCCGGCCGGCGGGCATCTTGGCGAACACACCCTGCTGGAACTTGAGCCACAGGCGTGGCACCGATACGAAGATGGTGGGACGGGCCCGGTTCAGGTCGGCCAGGAAGGTGTCCAGCGACTCGGCGAAGAAGATGTGGCCGCGGCCGTCGATCCACGCCGGCGTTTCCACACAGGCACGTTCGAACGAATGGGCCAGCGGCAGGTAGGACAACATGCGCCAGTCCTGCGAGCCTGCGCTGCGCGCCAGCACGCTTCTGGAGATCCCTTCCCCCACCGCCGTGACGGCACCGAAGCTCAACATCACGCCCTTGGGCTGGCCGGTGGAGCCGGAGGTGTAGATGATCATTGCCAGATCGTCGGCCTTGCGCGCTGGCCTGCCGGCCATTGGAGCCGTTGCAGCTACCAGCGTGTCCCAGCCATCGAAACGGGTCGGTGGCGCCAGCGGGAAGCTGATACACGGCAAGTCGTCAGGCACACCGCCGGCTTGTTGTTCCCAGTTGTCGAGCTTGCCCACGAACAGCAGGCGGGCGTCGCTGTGATCGAGCACGAAGCGGATCGTCTCCGCGCTTTCGGTCGGGAAGATGGCTACCGTGCTGCCGCCGGCCATCCAGATCGCCAGTTCGGCGATGAAGAAGTGTGCGCAGTTCTTGGACAGGATGGCGATATGGCTGCCCGCCCCCAAGCCCCGGCTTTGCAGGTGCGCGGCCATGCGCCGCGCCTGGTCCAGCGTCTCGCGCCAGCTGTAGTCGATCACCTTGCCACCACCGACAGGCTGGGTCAGGAACACCTGCTCAGGCCGCGCCGCTTCGTGGTCGTAGATGTAGTCGAGTATGAGTTTGCCTTCAGCCAATGCGGGTCTCCTGGTCATGGTGTTCACATCGAGATCGAACCGTCGCGAAATTCTGTCTTGTCCAGCCACACGTTGATGAGCACTGGTCTGCCGAGCGACGCGATGGTGCGTGCGCGCTCGAGGGCCGGTTGCAACTCGGCCATGGTCCGCACCAGGATGCCCTCGGCGCCGAAGCCGGCGGCGACCTCGTGGTATGCGGTGCGCGCCAGCACGGTGCCCACATCGTCGTGCAGCATCTTGACCTGTTCGCGCGCAATCTGGGTCCAGCCGGCGTCATTGCCCACCAGCGCGATGACCGCGATGCCGTGGCGCACGAAGGTGTCGAACTCCACCAGCCCGTAGCCGCAGGCGCCGTCACCGTAGACGATCCAGACTTCGCGTCCTGGCCGGCACAGGGCCGCACCGAGCGCAAATCCCGCGCCCACCCCGAGGGTGCCGAACGCACCGGGATCGAGCCAGCCAAGTGGCCCGCGCGGGTGCAGCACGTAGGACGCCGTGGCGACGAAGTCGCCACCGTCGGCCACCAGCAGGGCGTCGTCGCCGGCAATGTCTTCCACGGCGCGCAGCAGCGCCACCGGGTTGACCATCGCGCCGGCAGCCTGGGCCTGCAGGTCGATTTCGGCTTCGCGTTCCAGGTCGCGGGCGTGCAGCGCGGCGACCCATTCGGGCGATGCGGCGCTGGCATCGGCGAGCGAGCCGATGGACTGCGCCAGTGATGCGATGAACAGCCCCGCGTCTCCGATCGCGGCTACGTCGGGCTTGCGGTTCAGGCGCGCGTCCCTGGCGCTTCGGTTGGCGGCAATCAGTGTCGCGCTGCGCCGAACGTGTTTGCCGTAATCGAGCCGGAAGTCGCATGGCACGCCCGCCAGCAGCACGCAATCGGCTTCGCGCAGCGCCAACCGACGCTGGTGCCGCATCTGCAGCGCGTGGTCGCGCCCCAGCAACCCACGCGCCATGCCCGACAGGTAGACCGGAATGCCGAGCGCGGCCACGGCCTGCGCAATACGCGCCGCCTCGGCCGGGCGTGCCAGGGTCTGGCTGCCAATGACCAGCAGCGGCTTGCGGGCCCGGCCCAGCGCGGCCAGCGCCGACTGCAGGCCGGCCTGCGAAGCCACGGGCGGATCGACGTTGCGCACCTGGGCCGGCTTGGCGTCCTGGCTGCCGGCGAACATCTTCGCCACGTGGCGGTTGAGGTAGAAGCGCAACAGCCGGTCGGGCACCGATGTCCCCTTGCCGGCCGCGTCGGCGTACCACTGGCGAATCGACGCTTCGTCGTACAGCAGGTCGACCGGGCATTCGATGAACACCGGCCCGGGCACGCCGGAACATGCCACCGCGAACGCTTCGTCGACCGCGGGCCCGAGATCACGCACGCGCCGGATCTTGGTGAACAGCTTGACGTGCGGCGCCACCAGGGGTCGCTGGTCGATGTCCTGCAGCGCGCCGCGCCCCTGCAGGGCGGTCGGCGCCGCGCCACCGATCAGGAGCACCGGCGACTGCGCCAGCTGCGCGTTCTTGAGCGCGGTGATGGTATTGGTGATGCCGGGGCCGGCCGTCACCGCGGCCACACCGGGCAGGCCGGACAGCCGCGCGCTGGCGTCGGCGGCGAATACGGCGGTGGCCTCGTCGCGCACGTCGACAATCCGCAGCCCGCGGGCCTTGGCGGCGGTGAGGATCGGCGAGATGTGGCCCCCGCACAAGGCGAAGATGCGGCGCACGCCGTGCGCTTGCAGCGACTGCGCAACGCGGTCGCCGCCATGGAGAAAAGGCGCATCGGTCGGCACTCGGTCGTGTCTCCTGAATTGGTGTTGCGCCGGCTCGCGCGGTGCGTCCAGCCCGGTATCGCAGCCGATTGTAGAAGCGCCCCGCGCGGCACTGCGGTGGAGCCATTGGCGCGCGGCGCGCCTTCTACAATCAGCGCAACAGGAGGATGGCATGGCGGTTTATTCACTCGACGGCGTGGCGCCCAGGGTTGCCGGGTCGGCGTGGATCGCGGACAGCGCGCAGGTGATGGGCAATGTCGAACTCGCCGCCGACACCAGCATCTGGTTCGGCGCGGTGCTGCGCGGCGATACCGAGTTGATGCGTATCGGCCGCGGCTCGAATATCCAGGATGCCAGCGTCCTGCATGCCGATGTCGGCATGCCGTTGACGGTGGGCGAGGACGTGACCGTGGGACACCACGTGATGTTGCACGGCTGCACCATCGGCGACGGCAGCCTGATCGGTATCGGGGCGATCGTGCTCAATGGCGCGCGCATCGGCAAGGGCTGCCTGGTCGGCGCCGGTGCGCTGGTGACCGAAGGCAAGGAGTTTGCCGATGGATCGGTGATCCTCGGAAGCCCTGGGAAGGTCGTGCGCCAGCTCACGGCGGAGCAACTGGAGGGGCAACGCAGGAGCGCGCTCCACTATGTCGAGAATGCGCGCCGCTTCCGGCACGGACTGAAGCGGCTCTGAGCGCGGCTGGCGTGTCCGAAGTCCACAAGTTCATTTTCGATGGCCTTCCGGTGCGTGGCATCGTGGTCCGCCTGACCGACGCGTGGACCGAAATCCTGCGCCGGCGCGCGTCCAACTCGCAGACCGGGGCCTATCCCGCGCCGGTGCAGCAGTTGCTGGGCGAACTGCTGGCGGCCGCCACCCTGATGCAATCGAACATCAAGTTCGATGGCGCGCTGGTCATGCAGATCTTCGGTGACGGCCCGGTGAAACTGGCCGTGGCCGAGGTTCAGCCGGACCTGTCGCTGCGGGCGACCGCCACGGTGGTCGGCGACGTCGCGGCGGCCGCCGGTTTGAGCGCCATGGTGAATGTGGCCAATCTTGGTCGTTGCGCCATCACGCTCGATCCGAAGAGCAGGTTTCCGGGGCAACAGCCCTACCAGGGCGTGGTGCCGCTGTTCGGGGACCGCGGTGAAAAACTCGAGCAGCTCAGTGATGTGCTGCAGCACTACATGCTGCAAAGCGAGCAGCTCGACACGACGCTGGTGCTTGCCGCCGACGAGCAGGTCGCCGCCGGTCTGCTCATCCAGCGCTTGCCGCTTCAAGGCGCGGGCAACCTGCAAGGGGGCCAGCGCCACATGGCCAACGAGGACGAGATCGGCCTGAACGAGCACTACAACCGCATCGCGACGCTCGCCGCCACCCTCAAGCGCGAGGAGTTGCTGACGCTCGATGTCGACACCATCCTGCGGCGCCTGTTCTGGGAGGAAAACCTGTCCCGCTTCGAGCCCGCCGCGGGCGACACCGGGCCACGTTTCGCCTGCACCTGCAATCGCGACAAGGTGGGTGCCATGATCGTCTCGCTGGGCGCGCCGGAAGCGCAGAGCATCGTGCAGGAACAGGGACAGATCGAGGTCGGATGCGAGTTCTGCGGCGTGCAGTACCGCTTCGATCCGATCGACGCGGAGCAGTTGTTCAGGCCGGCCAGCGTGCGGCCGGCTGGCAGCGCCCGGGCCCAGTAGACCGGCGCAGCGGCCGGCGCCGGCTCAGCGGGTGATCTGCACCAGGATCTCGTTCGGCCGGACCATGCCGAGTTCGAAGCGGGCCTTTTCCTCCACCATTTCCATGCCTTCGCGCAGGTCGCGCACTTCGGCCGCGAGCCGCTCGTTGGCCTGGCGCGCGCGCTCGTTCTTGTCCTTCTGGGCCGCCAGCTGCCGGGTCATCGCCGACACGTTCGGGACACTGCCGCGGCCATACCACAACTGCGCATGCAGGATCGCCAGCAGCGTGATCAGGGCCAGGGGAACGAATCGGTTGCCCATGGAAGGGTGGTGCGAATTTCCGGCTGGCGCTAGCGCAGGTTGTAGAAGGCAGAGCGGCCGGGGTAGCTGGCGATGTCGCCGAGGTCTTCCTCGATCCGCAGCAGCTGGTTGTACTTCGCCATGCGGTCGGAGCGGCTCAGCGAACCGGTCTTGATCTGCCCCGCATTCGTGCCCACGGCGATGTCGGCGATGGTGGAGTCCTCGGTTTCGCCCGAACGGTGGCTGATGACGGCGGTGTAACCGGCGCGTTTTGCCATTTCGATCGCGGCGAAGGTTTCGGTCAGGGTGCCGATCTGGTTGATCTTGATCAGGATCGAATTGGCGATGCCCTTGTTGATGCCTTCCTGCAGGATCTTGGTGTTGGTCACGAACAGGTCGTCGCCGACGATCTGCACCTTCTTGCCCAGGCGGTCGGTCAGGATCTTCCACCCGTCCCAGTCGCCCTCCGACATGCCGTCCTCGATGCTGATGATGGGGTACTTGTCGACCCATGTCGCCAGCATGTCGGTCCACTCCTGCGCCGAGAGCGACAGGCCCTCGCCCTCCAGAACGTATTTTCCGTCCTTGTAGAACTCGGACGCCGCGCAGTCCAGCCCAAGCGCAATTTGTTCACCGGCCACAAAACCGGCCTTGTCGATCGCCTCCAGGATCATCTGGATCGCGGCCTCATGGTTGGGCACGTTGGGCGCAAAGCCACCTTCGTCGCCGACCGCGATGCTGATGCCCTTGTCGTGCAGGATCTTCTTGAGTGCGTGAAATACCTCTGCGCCATAACGCAGCGCTTCGCGAAAACTTGGCGCTCCGACCGGAATGATCATGAACTCCTGAAGGTCGAGGTTGTTGTTGGCGTGCGCGCCGCCGTTGATGACGTTCATCATCGGCACCGGCATCTGCATGCCGCCCATGCCGCCGAAATAGCGGTACAGCGGCAGGCCGGATTCCTCGGCCGCGGCCCGGGCAACGGCCATCGACACGGCCAGCATCGCGTTGGCGCCCAGGCGCGACTTGTTCTCGGTGCCGTCCAGGTCGATCAGGGTCTTGTCCAGGAAGGCCTGCTCGGAGGCGTCCAGGCCCATCACCGCCTCGGAGATCTCGGTGTTGATGAACTCGACCGCCTTGAGCACACCCTTGCCCAGGTAGCGGCTCTTGTCGCCGTCGCGCAGCTCGATCGCCTCGCGCGAGCCGGTCGATGCACCCGAAGGCACTGCCGCGCGGCCCATGGTGCCGCTCTCGAGCAACACGTCGCACTCGACCGTGGGGTTGCCGCGCGAATCCAGGATTTCGCGTCCGACGATATCAACAATTGCACTCATTCGGTTCTTTCAAAAATTGGTTCTTTGGATACGGCGTCGGCAATGGTATCGGCGCCGGGTGGTGGGTTGGTGCTGGCAACAGCCATGTTCAGGCTCCGATCGTCTGTTCCAGGAAACCATGTTTCTTCGTCACGGCGTCGAGTTCGAGCAGCGACTCCAGCAGGGCCCGCATGTGGCGCAGGGGCACGGCGTTGGGGCCGTCGCTGAGCGCCCGGGACGGATCAGGATGGGTTTCCATGAACAGCCCTGCGACGCCCACCGCGACGGCCGCGCGCGCCAGCACCGGGACCATCTCGCGCTGTCCGCCACTGCTGGTGCCCAGGCCGCCGGGAAGCTGGACCGAGTGGGTGGCGTCGAAAACGACGGGCGCCGCGGTGTCACGCATGATCACCAGCGAGCGCATGTCGCTCACCAGGTTGTTGTAGCCAAAACTCGCGCCGCGTTCGCAGGCCATGAAGCTGTCTTCTTCCAGCCCTTTTTCGCGCGCCGCGGCGCGTGCCTTGTCGATGACGTTCTTCATGTCGCCCGGCGCCAGGAACTGGCCCTTCTTGATGTTGACCGGTCTGCCCGACTGCGCCACGGCACGGATGAAATCGGTCTGGCGGCACAGGAAGGCGGGGGTCTGCAACACGTCGACCACCGCGGCCACCGGCGCGATCTGCTCCTGCGAATGCACGTCGGTCAGCACCGGCAGCGCCAGCTCGGTGCGAACCCGGGCCAGGATTTGCAGGCCGGCGTCCATTCCGGGGCCGCGAAAGCTGCCGCCCGAAGACCGGTTGGCCTTGTCGAAACTGCTCTTGAAAATGAACCGGATGCCCAGGCTGCCGGTGATTTCCTTGAGCGTGCCCGCGGTGTCCATCTGGAGCTGTTCCGACTCGATGACACAGGGGCCGGCGATCAGGAAGAATGGTTGCGTCAGGCCGATCTCGAAGCCGCACAATTTCATCAGGCGACTGCCTTCAGGTTCTTGCCCGCGGCCTGGTGGTCCAGCGCGGCCTTGATGAAGGCGTTGAAAAGCGGGTGGCCGCTCCAGGGCGTGGACCTGA
>JANMYG010000149.1:0-14608 GCA_031381865.1 Betaproteobacteria bacterium
CCGTCCGCATTCTGGTGCCACTGTGCGCGCGGCTCCAGTTGCGCGCCGATCACGCGGTAGGCGGCCTGGTGCAGCGGATCGCCGTGCATTCGTGTGGCGCTGTCTGTGATCATCTCGGTCCCATGTTGTGTTGCTCCAGGCGATCGGGAAGCGGCGCCGCGCCGATGACGAGGCCAAGCCGGCGACGGCAGCGCTGGCAGTTGCCGGGCAGCAGGATGCAGCACCGGGTCGGTCGCCACTGGCAACCTGGCATCCTGGCTGCATGTGGGTGAATGTAGGGAAGACCCAGGGACCAGCCATCAGGGCAAACCCGCGCCGAGCGCGCCAGTTGAAGGCGTGCAAGCTTGCCGTGGCGCGGCGCCGAGGGTTTGCGCTGTCGGCGCAGCCGGCGCCGCGGTGCCCGACGTGGCGCGTGCACAATGCACGCCATGCTGATGCACCCGCAAATCAATCCTGTCGCCCTGCAACTCGGCCCGGTCGCGGTGCACTGGTATGGCCTGACCTACCTGGCGGCGTTCGGCCTGTTCATGTGGCTGGGTTCATTGCGGCTCCGGCACCAGCCCTACGCATCGATTACCGGCCCCGGGGCCTGGAGCCGCAAGGACGTGGAAGACATACTGTTCCTCGGTGTGCTCGGTGTGGTGCTGGGCGGGCGGATCGGTTATTGCCTGTTCTACAAGCCGGGTTACTACCTCGCCCACCCGCTCGAGGTGTTCGCCGTGTGGCAAGGCGGCATGAGCTTTCACGGCGGCATGCTGGGTGTGATCGGCTCCATGGGGTGGTTTGCCCGGTCGCGCCAGCGGCCTTTTTGGCAGGTGGCGGATTTCGTCGCTCCGTGTGTGCCGACCGGGCTTGCGGCCGGGCGCGTGGGCAATTTCATCAACGGGGAACTGCCCGGGCGGCTGAGTGACCCCGACCTGCCGTGGGGCATGGTGTTCCGTGGCGCCGGCGACTTGCCGCGCCATCCCTCGCAGGTCTACCAGTTCCTGCTCGAAGGGCTGCTGTTGTTCGTGCTGCTCTGGTTGTATGCACGCAAGCCACGCCGCACCGGGCAGGTGGCTGCCGCGTTCCTGGTCGGATACGGCGTGTTCCGGTTCACGGCCGAGTTCTTCCGTGAACCGGACGCGCACCTCGGGCTGCTGTCTCTGGGGATGAGCATGGGCCAGTGGTTGTGCATCCCGATGGTGCTGGGAGGGGCCGGCTTGTGGTGGTGGGCGCGTGGCCGCCCGCCGGACGCGCGCCAGGGTAAACACTGACGGGAACCTGGTTGCGGAGAGGCGTTGGCATTCTTATAATTACGCATAATTATTTGAAATTACAACTCGTTGCTCCGCTCATGCGCCTGGTACAAGACTCCCTGCATTCCGAAGTGGCAGCGTCGTTGCGCGAGCGGATCTTCGCCGGCGAACTGGCACCCGGCAGCTTTCTGGACGAAGTGGCCTTGTGCGAAGCACTGAAGATCTCGCGCACGCCGCTGCGCGAGGCTTTGAAGGTGCTGACGGCCGAGGGCCTGGTGCGGCACGAGCCACGCCGCGGATGTTTCGTGAACCAGGTCACCGAACAGGACCTCGACGAGATCTTTCCCGTGATTGCGCTGCTCGAGGGACGTTGCGCCTACGAGGCGGCGCGCAATGCCACGGATGCGGACCTCGCCGCGCTCCAGGTCCTGCACGACCGGTTGTGCGGCCATGCCAGGGCGCGGCGCATCACGGCCTATTACGAGGTCAACTTCGCGATCCACGAAGCCATCATCGCGCTGGCCAACAACCGCTGGCTGGCCCAGGTGATCGGCGACCTGCGCAAGATCCTCAAGCTGGCGCGGCTCCAGAGCCTGCAGCTCGGCGGACGCGTGGAGCAAAGCCTGCAGGAGCACCTGGCAGTGTTTGCCGCGCTGCGCGCGCGCGACAGCGAGGGTGCCGACGCGGCCATGCGCACCCACCTGGCACGCCAGCGCGAGGCGCTGCGCGAACTTGCGGTGCAACACAAGAGCAGGCGGCTGGCATGAGCAGCGCAGGGCCGTTCCCAAGGGCGACAACGAAGTTGCGGCGCAGACTCACAACTGCGCGCAGCGCTTGTGATGTCGTAGCCAATTCCGCAATGCGCGGCATGGATGCCTGATGAGCGCGCCATTGCCGCCCGAAGGCGCCCAGCGCCGCAGTTCGCAGGGCGAAGCCACCCAGGTGAGCGCCGCGCCGCGCCAAGCAGGCTCGCACAGCGAAGTTGCTGCAGTGAACACGCTGGCGCGCAAGGTCTCGGCACTGCTTCCGGTCAGCGGCACCACACGGTCAACGCAGCAGCGCCTGGCCGGCACCTTGCGGCATGGCGACGAGGCCTTGTCGCCGCGCATGTTGCGCCACCTGCTGGTGCAGCTCAAGGCGGTCGTCGACCCCCAGGTGGGTGAAGTGGAGGGCGGCCTGCGCGCCAAGAACCTCGCGCACTGGTATACACGCGCCGACGCCCGGCAGCGGTTCGACATGTGGTTGCTCATCAGCGAACAGTTCGTGGCTGACCCGCTGGTCGTGCGCCAGGCGCAGGTCAACTACACGGCTGCCGTCGGCACGGCGCACGAGGCTGCGGCGGAAGTGCTTTTTCGGCGCGCCACGGTGTCACCGCGGCGGCGGCTGCTGCAGCGTTTCAGCGCCTTTGCCGACGGTATCCGGTTCCTGGTGGACATGCGCGCCGAGTTGCTGCCGCACCTCAAGTCCGACAAACGCCTGCAGGCCCTGGACGTCGAGATGGAGTACATGTTCTCGACCTGGTTCGACGTCGGCTTTCTGGAGCTGCGCCGCATCAGCTGGGACTCGCCCGCGTCCCTGATCGAGAAGCTGATCAAGTACGAAGCCGTGCACGACATCAGGAGCTGGGGCGATGTCAAGAACCGGCTCGATTCGGATCGCCGCTGTTATGGGTTTTTTCATCCGCGCCTGCCGGACGTGCCGTTGATTTTTGTCGAGGTGGCGCTGATGGACAAGATGGCCGACAGCATTTCACCGCTGCTCGACGAGTCGGCCGACCGGGCCGACCTGAACAAGGCCACCACTGCCATCTTCTATTCGATCAGCAACACGCAGGCTGGCCTGCGCGGCGTCAGTTTTGGCGACTCGCTCATCAAGCATGTGGTCGAGACGCTGAGGGCCGAATTCCCGCGCCTCAAGACCTTCGCCACACTGTCGCCGATCCCGGGCTTTCGGGCCTGGCTGGGCAAGAACCTGGTGGCCATGCTCGACCAGCTCGACGCCAGGGCGCGCGCCGAACTGAGCCGCGCGCTCCGGGCCGAGGCCGTGCCGGCCGAGAGCCTGCTTGCCACGGCCCAGCGCGTCGGTGAGCTGCACGGGGCGTCCCCGGTGCGCAAAGCCCTGCTGCGGTTCGCCGCGCATTACCTGGCGCATGGCACACACGATGGCAAGCCACTCGACGCCGTGGCGCGTTTTCACCTCGGCAACGGCGCGCGCGTGGAGCGGCTCAATTGGGCCGCCGATCCGTCGCCCAAGGGCCACAAGCAGTCGTTCGGGCTGATGGTGAACTACCTCTACGACCCCAAGCGCCTGGACAAACACCGCGCATTGCTGGCCCAGGGAAAAATCCCGGTGTCGGCCGACATCGAAGCCCTGGCCAAATAAAAGCCGCAGGCGACTATTCATAACGACAGGAGACCCCATGACCAATGAACTCAGCCGGCGCGACGTGCTGCGCCTGGTTACCGCGTCCGCGGTTGCGGCCGCCACCAACGCACATTCCCAAGCCACCTGGCCGGCCAAACCGGTGACGCTGGTGGTGCCGTTCCCGGCCGGCGGCGGCACCGATGCATTTGCCCGGCCGCTGGCGGCCCAGTTCGCGCGACTTACCGGCAAACAGCTGGTGATCGACAACCGTGGCGGGGCCGGCGGCACGCTGGGCGCGGGAATTGCGGCCAAGGCCGCGCCCGACGGCTACACGCTGTTCATGGGGGCGGTCCACCACACGATTGCGCCGGCCATGTATCCCAAGCTCGATTACGACCTCGAGCGGGATTTCGTTCCGCTGCTGCTGCTGGCCAATGTGCCGCAGGTGCTGGTGATCAACCCGCGCAAGTTGCCGTTTTCGGATTTCAAGGCGTTCATGGAGCACGTGCGCAAGAATCCGGGCCGGCTCAACTACGGCTCGGCCGGCGGCGGAACCTCGCACCACCTGGCCGGCGAGTTGTTCAAGCAGCAGACCAGGACCTTCATCACGCACATTCCCTACCGCGGCGCCGGGCCGGCCCTGCAGGGATTGATCGCCGGCGACGTGGAGATGATGTTCGATGGCCTGGGCTCATCGGCCGGCCACATCAAGGGCGGTCGCATCAAGGCGCTGATGGTGTCCGGCGCCAAGCGCAACCCGGCCTTTCCCGAGGTGCCCAGCGCGGCCGAACTCGGCTTGCCGGACTACACCGTGACCACCTGGTACGGACTGTGGACCCCCAAAGGCACGTCCGCCGACGTGCAGGCCCGGATCGTCGACGAGGTCCGCAAGGCGGGCCTGTCGGACGAAGCCAAGGCGGTGTGGGCCGCCCAGGGCGCGGAGTTCGGCAACTTGAGTCCGGCCCAGTTCGCCAGCTTCGTCAGTGCCGAGATCAAGCGCTGGGACGTGGTGGTCAAGACCTCCGGCGCCAAGCTGGATTGAACTGTGGTGACCGGCACAGTCGACTTCCAGTTCGATGGTGCGCTGGCGCTCGTCACGCTGTGCCAACCGGGCCGGTTCAACGCCATGTCACGCGCCATGTGGCGCCAGTTGGAGCTCGGATTCGCGGATCTGGCGGCGCGCCCTGGGCTGCGTTGCGTCGTGTTGTGTGGTGCGGGCGGCAATTTCTGCGCTGGCGGCGACATCTCCGAGTACCCCGAGTTCCGTTTCGAGCGCCAGAGCCTGCAGGACTTCCATGAAAACACGGTCTGGGGCGCATTGCAGGCGATGCTGGACTGCGACCTGCCGATGGTGGCACGGATCGATGGCAACTGCATCGGCGCCGGGCTGGGAATCGCCAGCTGCTGCGACATCCGCATCGCGGCCCGATCGGCCCGCTTCGGTGCCCCGATTGCCCGCCTCGGTTTCCCCATGGCACCCCGTGAACTGCAACTCGTGCTGGCCCAGGTCGGCGCTCAGGTGGCGCGCGAAATGTTGCTGGAGGCGGCCGTGCTCGATACGACGCGCATGCTGGCCTGCGGCTTCCTCAACCGGTCGGTGGACGACGGCGCATTGGCTGCGCATGTGCTCGATACCGCCCACCGGGTCGGCGCCTTGCCGGCCGGCGCGGCGCGGTTGAACAAACAGGCGATCCGGGCGCTGGCCTCGACCGCACCATCGACCGGCCGCCGGCCACACGCGGACGCGGCCATGGCGGAACTGGTTGGCACCGCCTACGACTACGCGGGCGACCCGGAACACCGCGCCGGCATCGAAGCCTTCATCGCGGGCAGAAGTCCCGCTCGGTGAACGCCCGAACGCGTCCACATGCCAGATTCTTATCCGACACCATGACCAATGCCGCCCAGACCGGAACCATCGACCGCAACCTGTTCGCCGCCGTGCGCGATGCATTTCCCGACGCACTCGACACCGAGGCGATCGAGACCGACAACGGCCTGTCGTACAGCTGGCGCGACCTGGACCGCGCGACCGCGATGCTGGCCAACCTGCTGCAGGGTCTGGATTTGCCCGCCGGCGCGCGTATCGCGGCACAGGTCGACAAGTCAGTCGAAGCGGCGATGTTGTACCTCGCCACGTTGCGCGCCGGGTTCGTGTTCCTGCCCCTGAACACCGCCTACCAAAGCGCCGAAATGGCGTATTTCATCGACAACGCCGAGCCGGCGGTGGTCGTGTGTTCGTCCAGGAACTTCGGCTGGGTCAGCAAGATCGCGTTCCAGACCGGCACCCGGTTTGTCTTCACGCTGGACGATGACCGCACCGGCTCGCTGCTGGAGCGCGCCGCTGCCTGCAGCGACCGCCATGCCGTGGTGCCGCGCTCGCGCGACGACCTGGCCGCGATCCTCTACACCAGTGGCACCACCGGTCGCAGCAAGGGCGCCATGCTGACGCATGGCAACCTGCTCAGCAATGCGCTGGCGCTCAAGGACTGCTGGGGCTGGCGCACGCCCGAGCAGGGTGGCGACGTGTTGATCCATGCGTTGCCGATATTCCACGTGCACGGCTTGTTCGTCGCGTTGCACGGCGCGCTGATCAACGGCAGCAAGATGATCTGGCTGGCCAGGTTCGATCCGGCCCTGGTGTTGCGCAAACTGCCCGAAGCCACCGTGTTCATGGGTGTGCCGACGCTGTACGTGCGGCTGCTGGCCGAACCCGGCCTGAACCGGGAGGCGGCGCGCAACATGCGGCTGTTCGTCGCCGGCTCCGCGCCGCTGCTGGTGGAGACCTTCGCTGCCTGGCAACAACGTACCGGTCACACCATCCTCGAACGGTACGGCATGTCGGAGACGGTCATGCTCACCTCCAATCCCTACCGTGCGCAGGATGGCGAACGCCGGGGCGGCACGGTCGGACTAGTGTTGCCTGGTGTGGCTTTGCGGGTGGTGGGTGACGACGGACGCGTGCTTGGCGCCGGCGAGATCGGGGCCATCCAGGTGCGTGGCTCCAACGTTTTTCCAGGCTACTGGCGCATGCCCGAGAAGACCGCCGAGGAATTTACCGCGGACGGCTACTTCAAGACCGGTGATGTCGGCAAGATCGACCAGGACGGTTACGTCACCATCGTAGGCCGCAGCAAGGACCTGATCATCAGCGGTGGCTACAACGTCTACCCGGCAGAGATCGAGAGTTACCTCAACGAGATGCCGGGCGTGGCCGAAAGCGCGGTGGTGGGTGTGCCGCACCCGGACTTCGGCGAGGTCGGTGTGGCAGTGCTCACCGCCAAGCCGGGCGCCAGCCTGGATGCCGACCGGATGCTGGCTGCGCTGAAACAACGCCTGGCGAATTTCAAGATACCGAAACGCTGCTTTGTGGTCGACGAATTGCCACGCAACGCGATGGGCAAGGTGCAGAAGAACCTGCTGCGCGAGCAGCACAAGGCGCTTTTCACCGCCAAGTGAGCGCGCCCGGCGCGGGCGACCTGGCTCGCGCTGCGACCGGTCAGCGCAGCACCAGCACCGGGATATGCGAATGCGTGAGCACCAACTGGGTCTCGCTGCCAAGCAACAGGCGCTTGATGCCGCGCCGGCCATGCGACGCCATCACGATCAGGTCGCACTTGTGTTTCTTCGCGGCGGCGATCACCGCTTCCGACACCAGATCGGATTTCGCCGTGATGGCCTTGGTTTTGACGCCCTTGGCCATGGCCGCCTTCTGCACTGCATCCACGATCGCCTGGCCGCTGTCGGCCCATTGTTTCTCGATCCGGCCGACCTCGCCCGCCTGCAGGGCCACGCCGCCTTCGAAGTAGCTTTGGGGATAACGCGGCACCACCTTGAGCGCCACCAGTTCCGCGCCGGTGAGGGCGGCCAGCGCGATGGCGCTGGAGACGGCTTTTTTGGACAGGGTGGAGCCGTCGGTCGCAACGAGAATGCGTTCGTACATGGCAAGTTCCTTGGTTGTGGTTGATACGGTCGAGATTACGAGGGTCAACAGGGCGCGTCTTGATCCATGTCAAATTTATGGAGGGTGCCGCCGGTTAGTCTTGGGCTCCATGCACGCCGCCAGCCTGCCCCGAGTCGAGCCCCGCGCCATTCTCCCCGACATGGCGAACACTTTGCCTGCGTCCGCGCAAAACCCGGCGAGTTTTTCCGGCGACCTTCAGCTGCTCGACGATCCCCTCGCCTGGTCGGCTTTCAGCCGCAGGTTGCCGGGGACCGACAAGGGCGTGGAGTCCAGCGTCGTGATCGAGGGCATGTCGTGCGCCGCGTGCGCGCTGGCGATCGAGGACGCGCTCAAGACCACGCCCGGCGTGCTTCGGGCCGATGTCAGCGCCGGCAGCCATCGGGCGACGGTGGTGTGGTCGCCCGACATCGTGCAGCCCTCGCAATGGATGCACGCCATCCGCCGGGTCGGTTACCAGCCGTTTCCGGCCAATGACCGGCAGGCGGTCGACCAGCGGCGGGTCGAGACGCGCCGGGCGTTGTGGCGCTGGCTGGTGGCCGGGCTGTGCATGATGCAGGTCATGATGTACGCCTACCCTGCGTATGTGGCACTGCCGGGCGACCTGAGCGGCGAAATGGAGCGTTTGCTGCGCTGGGCCTCGTGGGTGCTGACATTGCCCGTGATGCTGTTTTCTTGCGGCCCGTTTTTCCGCAGTGCGCTGCGTGACCTGGTGCAACGCCGGGTCAGCATGGACCTGCCGGTGGCGCTGGGGCTGCTGATCACTTTTGTGGTCAGTACTGCCGGCACCTTCGATCCGCAGGGAATCTTTGGCCGCGAAGTCTATTTCGATTCGCTGACCATGTTCGTCTTCTTCCTTCTCACCGGGCGCTGGCTGGAACTGCGCCTGCGCGACCGTACCGCCGGCGCACTCGAAGCGATGATGAACCGGCTGCCACCGGTGGTGCAGAGGCGCCGGCCCGACGGAGATTTCGAGCCGGTATTGCCGCAGCGCCTGGTGCCGGGTGATGTGCTGCGGGTCTTGCCCGGCGAGGCGTTTGCCGCCGACGGCGTCGTGACCCTCGGCGATACGCTGGTCGACCAGTCGCTGCTGACCGGTGAGTCCAGGCCGGTGCCTCGGGGTGTCGGGTCGGCCGTTGTCGCCGGCAGCCACAACCTGTCGGCGCCAGTGCAGGTGCGGGTCGAACGCACCGGGGCCGACACCCGCTTCGCCCAGATCGTGGCCCTGATGCAAAGTGCGGCTACCGCCAAACCGCGCCTCGCCCAGCTGGCCGACCGCGTGGCCAGACCGTTTTTGCTGGCCGTGTTGCTGGCCGCGGCGCTCGCCTGCGCCTACTGGTGGCCGACCGACCCGGGGCGCGCGCTGATGGTCGCCGTGGCGGTGCTGATCGTGACCTGTCCGTGTGCGCTTTCGCTGGCCACGCCGGCGGCCATGCTCGCCAGTGCCGGCAGCCTGGCGCGCGCCGGGGTCCTGGTGCGCAGGCTGCAGGGCCTGGAGGCGCTGGCGGCGGTCGATACCGTGGTGTTCGACAAGACCGGCACCTTGACCACCGACCGACTGCGCATCGGCACCATCACCACCCGCCCGGGGCTGGCGACCGATGACGCCCTGGCCATGGCTGGCGCCCTGGCGCGACATTCGCTGCATCCGGTATCGCGTGCGCTGGTGCTGGCGGCACAGCAGGCCGGGCCGGGGCCGGCGTACACCGCCCATGGTGTGGGAGAGGTGGTGGGCAAAGGCGTGCTGGGCACGCTCGTGTCGCGAGCCGGTGTGCGCCCGGCTGGCCGGCTGCGCCTTGGATCCGCCGGGTTTTGTGGTGTCGCGCCGGAGCCGTCGGGACCGGGCCAGACGCTGCTGTGCGACGACGACGGCTGGCTCGCGCGCTTCGAGGTCCGTCAGGATGTGCGGCCCGACGCGCGCGCCGCCGTCGCTGCCCTGCAGGCGCATGGCATCCGCGTCCAGATGCTGTCGGGCGATGACGCCGACGCGAGCCTGCGTGTCGCCGCGCAGGTGGGCATCCGCGATGTCCGTTCGGGTTGCACACCGGATGAAAAACTGGCGTTGCTGCGCGCGCAGCAGCGGCTCGGCCACCGCGTCGCCATGGTGGGCGACGGGCTCAACGACGCGCCGGTTCTGGCGGGCGCCAATGTGTCTTTCGCGTTCGGGCAAGCGGTGCCGCTGGCGCAGTCGCAGGCTGATTTCGTCGTTCTCGGCGACCAACTCGAGCGCGTGGTCCAGGCGCTGCTGCTGGCGCGCCGCACGATGCGCGTGGTGCGCGAAAACCTGTCGTGGGCGCTGGTCTACAACCTGGCCTGTGTGCCGCTGGCGGTGGCGGGGTGGTTGCCGGCATGGCTGGCCGGGCTGGGCATGGCGGCCAGTTCGCTGGTGGTGGTGCTCAACGCGCTGCGGCTGTCGGGTGACATGCCATCGGGGGCGCTCGCCTGATGGACATCCTTTATCTGCTGATCCCGTTGTCGGTGATCCTGGTGTTTTTCATCCTGGGCGGCTTGTGGTGGGCCATCTACCGCGGCCAGTTCGAGGACATCGAAGGCGAGGGCGAGCGAATTCTTGATGAATCATAAGAATTGTCCGGTAAGTTTGACATCGGTCAAATGTCTCAGGCCATGGCCACGGCAAACTCGACCGCAACCAACCAACCAACCAACCAACCAACAAGAGGTGAAGATGGTATTTGCCAACTCGAAGGCGACCGCCTACAACGACACAGTGGTGCGGCAGTTCGCGATCATGACGGTCGTATGGGGCGTGGTGGGCATGCTGGTCGGCGTGATCATCGCCGCACAGCTGACATGGCCGGAACTCAACTTCGGCATCCCGTGGCTCAGTTACGGTCGATTGCGGCCACTGCACACCAACGCCGTGATTTTTGCATTTGGCGGCTGCGGGCTGTTCGCATCGGCCTACTACGTGGCCCAGCGCACCTGCCAGGTGCGGCTGTTCGGCGACAAACTCGCGGCCTTCACGTTCTGGGGCTGGCAGGTCGTGATTCTCGCGGCTGCCGTTTCCCTGCCGCTGGGGTACACCCAGGGCAAGGAATATGCCGAACTGGAATGGCCGATCGACATCCTGATCACGCTGGTCTGGGTATCGTTCGCGGTGGTCTTTTTCGGCACCATCGGAACCCGCAAGGTGCGCCACATCTACGTGGCGAACTGGTTCTTCGGCGCCTTCATCATCGCGGTGGCGTTGCTGCACCTGGTCAACAGCGCCGCCCTACCGGCCGGTTTCATGAAGTCCTATTCCGCCTATGCCGGCGTGCAGGACGCCATGGTGCAGTGGTGGTACGGCCACAACGCGGTCGGGTTCTTCCTGACCGCCGGTTTTCTGGGAATGATGTATTACTTCATTCCCAAGCAGGCCGGGCGCCCGGTCTACAGCTACCGCCTGTCGATAGTGCACTTCTGGGCCCTGATCTTCACCTACATGTGGGCCGGTCCGCACCACCTGCACTACACGGCGCTGCCGGACTGGACGCAGTCGGTCGGCATGGTGTTCTCGCTGATATTGCTGGCGCCGAGCTGGGGCGGCATGATCAACGGCATCATGACGCTCTCGGGCGCCTGGCACAAGCTGCGTGACGACCCGATCCTGCGGTTCCTGATCGTGTCGCTGTCGTTCTACGGCATGAGCACCTTCGAAGGCCCGATGATGTCGATCAAGACCGTCAACGCGTTGAGCCACTACACCGACTGGACGGTCGGCCATGTGCACTCCGGGGCCCTGGGCTGGGTCGGCCTGGTCACCATGGGCAGCATGTATTACCTGATTCCGCGCCTGTTCGGCCGCAAGCAGATGTACAGCGTCAAGGCGATCGAGATCCACTTTTGGGCCGCCACCATCGGCATCGTGATCTATATCGCGGCGATGTGGATCGCCGGGGTCATGCAGGGCCTGATGTGGCGTGCGGTGAATACCGACGGCACCCTGACCTACACCTTTGTCGAATCGGTCAAGGCGACCTTCCCGTTCTACGTGCTGCGCCTGCTGGGCGGCTTGTTGTACCTCAGCGGGATGCTGATCATGTTGTGGAACACGCTGAAGACGGCCACCGCCGGGCAGGCCGTGAGCGTCAACATTCCGGCGGCGGCGGCGCACGCCTGAACCGGGTAAATACCATGGCAAACGACACAAGCTCGTCCGGTCTTTCGCATGAAAAGATCGAGACCAACAACTTCCTGATGATCGTCCTGATCCTGCTGGTGCTGCTCGTGGGCGGCCTGGTCGAGATCGTTCCGCTGTTCTTCCAGAAATCCACCACCGAACCGATCAAGGGCATCCAGCCCTACACCGCACTGCAGTTGGCGGGCCGGGACGTCTATGTGCGTGAAGGCTGCTACAACTGCCACTCGCAGATGATCCGCCCGTTCCGTTCCGAGACGCTGCGTTATGGCCATTATTCGGTGGCGGGCGAGTCGGTGTACGACCATCCGTTCCAGTGGGGCAGCAAGCGCACCGGCCCGGACCTGGCGCGCGTCGGCGGCAAATACAGCGACGAATGGCACCGCATCCACCTGACCAATCCGCGCGACCTGGTACCCGAGTCGAATATGCCGGCCTACCCGTGGCTGGAAAAAGACCTGGTCGATGCAGCGTCCATGCCGCGGCACATGAAGGCGTTGCGCACCGTCGGCGTGCCCTACACCGACGAGCAGATTGCCAAGGCCGCGGACGACCTCAAAGGCAAGACCGAACTCGAGGCCACGATCGCGTTCCTGCAGGTCCTGGGCCTGGCCCTCAAATAACCACGGGAGAACCACATGGATGTCAACACCCTGCGTTCCGTGACCACCGTGGTCAGCCTGCTGGTCTTCGTGGGTATCGTGCTGTGGGCCTGGTCCAAGCGCCGAAGTGCCGATTTCGACCAGGCCGCGAACTTGCCCTTCGAGCAAGACTGAAGCCTTCCACAAGGAACAAGCATGAGTGACTTTACAAGCGACTTCTGGTCGATCTATGTGTCGGTGATCACCGTGGTCAGCATCCTGGCCTGCGGGTTGCTGCTCTGGTTCAGTGGCAAGGCCCGGGCCATGACCGCGCACGACAACACCACCGGCCACATCTGGGACGGCGACCTGCGCGAGATGAACAACCCGCTGCCGCGCTGGTGGGTCTGGCTGTTCGTGATCACGATCGTCTTTTCACTGGCTTATCTGGCCATGTATCCCGGGCTGGGCAGCTACGCCGGCAAACTGGGCTGGACTTCCACCGGACAACACAGCGCGGAAATGGACAAGGGCGAACGCGAAGTCGCGCCGCTGTACGCCAAGTTCACGGCCATGAAGGCGCAAGACGTGGCCAGGGATCCACAGGCCATGGCGATCGGCGAACGCCTGTTCATGAACAACTGCGCCCAGTGCCATGGTTCCGACGCGCGTGGCAGCAAGGGCTTCCCCAATCTGACCGATGGCGACTGGCTGCACGGCGGCGCGCCGGAGAAGATCCTCGAAACGCTGACCAAGGGCCGCATCGGCAACATGCCCCCGATGGCAGCGGCGGTCGGGACACCCGACGACGTGAAGAACGTGGCGCACTACGTGCTGAGCCTTTCCGGCAGCCCGCATGATTCGCTCAGGGCGTCGCTCGGCAAGGCCAAGTTCGTGGCCTGCGCGGCCTGCCATGGCATGGACGGCAAGGGCAACCCGGCGCTCGGCGCACCCAACCTGAGCGATGACATCTGGCTGCATGGTTATGGAGAAAACGCGATCATCGCGATGGTCAACAACGGCAAGATGAACCAGATGCCGGCGCAGGCCGACAAGCTGGGCGCGGCGCAGCTGCACGTGTTGTCCGCTTATGTGTGGAGCCTGTCGAACAAGACGGCCGTGGCCGCCAATTGAGCCCCTGAGGGCGGATGGAACTGTCTTTTGAACGACTCCGGCAGGACCGCACGCAAAGTCATTCCGATCCTGGCCGTGGAGCCGGATCCGGATATGGTCTCGCTCTACGAAGCCCACAAGAAGATCTATCCACGCAGCGTCTCGGGCCTGTTTTCCAATTGGCGCTGGGCGATGGTGTTCCTGACACAGCTGGTCTTCTATGGCGTGCCATGGCTCGAGTGGGGCCAGCGCCAGGCCGTACTGTTTGACCTGGGCACCCGGCGCTTCTACATCTTCAACCTGGTCCTCTATCCGCAGGACTTCATCTATCTGACCGGTTTACTGGTCATATCGGCACTGTCCCTGTTCCTGTTCACGGCCGTCGCCGGGCGCCTGTGGTGTGGTTATGCCTGCCCGCAGACCGTCTACACCGAAATGTTCCTGTGGATCGAGAAGAAGATCGAAGGCGACCGGTCGGCGCGCATGCGTCGCGATGCGGCGCCGATGTCGGCCGACAAGTTGCTGCGCAAGGGGGGCAAGCACCTGGTGTGGCTGCTGGTCGCGTTGTGGACCGGCTTCACCTTCGTCGGTTATTTCACGCCGATCAAGGAACTCGGCCTCGAGTTCGTCCAGTGGCGCATGTCCTCGTGGGAGGTCTTCTGGACGCTGTTCTACGGCTTCGCGACTTATGTCAACGCCGGCTTCATGCGCGAGCAGGTGTGCAAGCACATGTGCCCCTACGCGCGCTTCCAGAGCGCCATGTTCGACCGCGACACCCTGATCGTGGCCTACGACCAGGAGCGTGGTGAACCGCGTGGCGCCCGTTCGCGCAAGGCCGATCCGGCCGACTTGAACCTGGGTGCATGTGTCGATTGCACCTTGTGTGTCCAGGTTTGCCCGACCGGTATCGACATCCGAAAAGGCCTGCAGTACGAGTGCATCGGTTGTGGTGCCTGCGCCGATGTCTGCGACACGGTGATGGACAAGATGGGTTACGCCCGCGGCCTGATCAAGTACTCCACCCAGCACGCGGTGAGTCAGCACTGGGGTCGCTCCGAGATATTGCGCCATGTGCTGCGCCCGCGTGTCCTGATCTATGCCTCGATACTTGCGACCATTGTGCTGGCGATGGCGGTGAGCCTGGTGCTGCGCACGCCGTTCAAGGTGGATGTGGTGCGAGACCGCGGCGCCATGGCGCGTATCGTCGCCG
>JANMYG010000151.1:0-8582 GCA_031381865.1 Betaproteobacteria bacterium
GCCCATTTTCCGAAAGTCAGTGAACTTCGACGGATGTCCACCACAACATCGAACACTTCGCCGGCCACAACACGCACCAATTTTCCCTGGGGTTGCACGATTTGGTAGTGCAGGCCACGCAACACGTCGCGGGCGGAACGCGAATGGTTGTCCTGCACAAAATGCAGGTCCAGGCCAGTGGCCTGGTTGAATGCGCGCTGGTTGAAACTCTCGAAGAAAAAGCCGCGGTCGTCGCCGAAGACCCGGGGCTCCAGCAGCAACACATCGGGCACCACGCAGGCCGTGATTTTCATCAATATGCCTTTTCCTTGAGCAGGCGCAACAAATACTGGCCGTAGCCCGATTTGGCCAGCGGCTGCGCGAGTCGCTTCAACTGGGCATCATCGATCCAGCCTTGGCGCCACACGAGTTCCTCCGGGGCCGCGACCTTCAGGCCCTGGCGGTTCTCGATCGTCTGAATGAACTGGCTCGCCTCCATCATCGACTCGTGCGTGCCGGTATCGAGCCAAGCATAACCGCGGCCCATGGTTTGCACGTCTAACGATCCCTGTTCCAGGTACAGGCGGTTCAGGTCGGTGATCTCCAGCTCGCCGCGTGCTGAAGGCTTGACTTTCTTGGCCATCTCCACCACTTGACCGTCATAGAAATAAAGGCCAGTCACCGCATAACGTGACTTGGGACTTCTCGGCTTTTCTTCGAGTGTGACGGCCCGGCCAGCCGAATCGAATTCCACCACGCCGTAGCGCTCAGGGTCCTGCACGGCATATGCAAAGACAGTTGCGCCGCGGGTTTGCTTGCTGGCCCTGAGCAACAACGCGGCAAAGTCATGGCCATAAAAGATGTTGTCGCCCAGGACCAACGCGCTTGGTGCGCCGCCCAGGAAGTCCTCGCCGATCAGGAACGCCTGGGCGAGCCCATCGGGCGAGGGCTGCACGGCGTAACTCAGCCGGATTCCCCATTGGCCGCCATCCCCCAGCAGTTGTTTGAACCGGGGTGTGTCCTGCGGGGTCGAGATCACCAGCACATCCTGGATGCCCGCCAGTAGCAGCGTGCTGAGAGGGTAATAAATCATCGGCTTGTCATAAATCGGGAGCAACTGCTTGCTTACGACCTGGGTTGCGGGGTACAGACGCGAGCCCGATCCGCCGGCCAGGATGATGCCTTTGCGCCGGACGGCGGTGGTTGCGAGTAGGGTCATGGTGTGCCTGTGGGAGTAGGGGCGATTTCTTGCAGCATGCGTCGGGCGTGCACCTGCCAGTGCGGCGGATTTAATCCAAACGTGGCGCGCAGTCGGGAAGTGTCGAGCCGTGAGTTCAGCGGCCGGCGGGCGGGCGTGGGGTAGTCGGCGGTAGCCACCGCGGCCACCTGCTGCGGCCCGGCCTTGAGCACCCAGCCCAGTTCCAGTGCCTGCTCCAGTACATAACAGGCATAGGCGTGCCAGCTGGTCTCGCCTGCGGCAACGCAGTGGTAAAGCCCCGCCAGATCCGGTTTCGCGATCGCGGCGCGAAGCGCGTGTGCCGTCACATCGGCCAGCAACTCGGCCGAGGTGGGCGCGCCGAACTGGTCGTCGATGACGGTCAGCGCCGCGCGTTCGGCGGCCAGGCTCAGCATGGTCTTGGCAAAGTTGCCCCCGCGCGCGGCGTAGACCCAGCTTGTTCTCAGAATCAGGTGCTTTGCGCAGGTGGACACCGCATGCTCGCCTTCGAGCTTGGTCTGACCATACACGCCGAGCGGACCGGTGGCGTCCGACTCGCGCCACGGCGTGGTACCGCTGCCATTGAATACGTAATCGGTCGAGTAGTGCACCAGCCAGGCGCCGAGCCGGTTGGCCTCGGCGGCCAGCACGCCCGGTGCCAGCGCATTGAGCGTGCGCGTAAAGGCCGGCTCACCTTCGGCTTTGTCCACCGCCGTGTGCGCCGCCGCATTCACGATCACGTCGGGTTCCACCCGCCGCACCGTCTCTGCCAGGCCGGCCAGGTTGCTGAAGTCGCCGCACAACCGATCCGGGTTGTCGGCACTGTCGAAGTCCAGCGCCAATAGCTCGCCAAGCACTGCCAAGCTGCGTTGCAGCTCCCAGCCCACCTGGCCGCCGCGGCCGAACAGCAGGATCTTCACGCCACTGCCTGCGCGCCGTACTGCTTGGCCAGCCAGTCGCGGTAGCCGCCGCTTTGCACATTGGCCACCCACGCCTGATTGTCGAGGTACCACTGCACGGTCTTTCGAATGCCGGTCGCGAAGGTCTCGGCCGGTTTCCAGCCGAGTTCTTGCTCGATCTTGCGCGCGTCGATTGCATAACGCCGGTCGTGGCCCGGGCGATCCGTGACATAAGTGATCTGGCCCTTGTAGGGTTGGCCGTCGGCACGCGGCGCCAACTGGTCGAGTAGGGCGCACACGGTGTGCACGATGTCCAGGTTGGGCATTTCGTTCCAGCCGCCCACGTTGTAGGTTTCGCCCACCCGCCCGGCCTCCAGCACACGGCGGATCGCACTGCAATGGTCCCGGACGTACAGCCAGTCACGGATTTGCAGGCCGTCACCGTACACCGGCAGCGGCTTGCCGGCGAGGGCGTTCACGATCATCAGCGGGATCGGCTTCTCGGGGAAGTGGTAGGGCCCGTAGTTGTTCGAGCAATTGGTGGTGAGCACTGGCAGGCCATAGGTGTGGTGGTAGGCGCGCACCAGGTGGTCGCTGGCCGCCTTGGAGGCGGAGTATGGGCTGTTGGGCTCGTAGCGTCTGTCTTCGGTAAACGCAGGGTCGGCCTTGGCCAGCGAGCCATACACCTCGTCGGTGGACACATGCAGCAACCGGAACGCCGCTCTGGCCGGGTCACCCAGGCGGCCCCAGTAGGCGCGCACCGACTCGAGCAGGTGGAACGTGCCGACGATGTTGGTCTGGATGAACTCGCCCGGCCCGTGGATCGAACGGTCCACATGCGACTCGGCAGCGAAATTGACCACCGCCCGCGGCCGATGCTGTGCCAGCAAACGGTCGACCAGCGCCGTGTCACCGAAATCACCGCGGACGAACACATGGCGCGCGTCGCCCGCCAGCGTGGCCAGGTTTTGCAGGTTGCCGGCGTAGGTGAGCTTGTCCAGGTTGACCACCGATTCGTTGGATTCTGCAAGCCAGTCGAGCACGAAGTTGCTGCCAATGAAGCCGGCACCGCCGGTGACTAGGATGGTCATGGTGTATCGATTCCTTATAGCGGGTGCTATTTCGGTACGTCAGGCACATTTGGCACCACGCCGACTGCCGATGCCGATGGGGCCGGTTGGCCGGCAGCGCTATTGCCTGACAAGGCGCTTGTCTGGGCAAAGTCGCCCAAATAGGTGATGGTGGCCTTTGCTCTCAGTTCCTTGATGCTCTTGTTGACCGCTTCGGCGCCGCGCTGGTTGAGCAGGAACTGTTCGATGCGCGGCAGCGCGCTGGCCTCGGGGACTGGGGCGGATTGCGATGACACAACGCGCAACACCGTATATCCCTGCGCACTGTCGATGACAGTGGTTTGCCCGTCCTTCAATCCGTGCACCTTGGCCAGCAGCTCCAGCGGAATCTGCTCGGCCGCACGGGTGGCGGCCCCACCGCCGAACCTGATGTCCCGACCCTTGAGGAATGCGGCGATGTCTTCCATCGACTTGCCCGCCGCAACCTGGGCGCGCAGTTGCTCTGACACGCTTGCGCCCGCAGCAGCGGAAACCACGATCTCCTGCAGGCTGTAGATACGGCGCTCCGAAAACAACTGCGGATGGTCGTTGAAGTACTTCCTGGTCTCTTCAGCGGTCGGCTTCGGCAACGCCGCAGCCACTTGTTGAATGTAGGCGCGCGCCAGCACTTCGCGGCGCGCAGATTCGATTTGTGCCGCGACTTCGGGCGCGCGGTGCAATTTGTTCGCTGTTGCCTGATCCACTGCAAGTTGCTGGTCGATCAGTTTTTCAAGTACTTCCCGGCGCAGCGCCTGCAGGGCGGCAGGCGTGGCATTGGCGCTGCTGGTGCGGCTGAGCACCTGGTTGATTTGCTGCGCCGATATTTCTTCGGCGCCGACTTTGGCGGCGACCTCGGTCGCAAGCTTCTTGTCGTCCTTGTTGCCGCAGCCTGTCAAACCAATGGCAATCAAAGCGGCAGCCACCAGAGGCGCGACGCGGGTTATTGGGGACAGGAACATGATTGACGTGCAAGTCCGACAGTTACAGGCAATGGATTCGGACGGCGATTCTGCTGGTTTGTGCGCTGATGTCGGTGTTCCGGCCGATGCAGCGGGCAAGCAATGCCGATGCCAAACTGTAACGCAGCAGCCACTGCGGGGACCAACGGCGCCATGCGCTGCGCCGCTGCGCCGCGCAAGCCCGGTTCATTGGCGCCGGCATCACCATCGAAGCCATTGCTTCCAGCTCAGCCCGCCGCGTCGAGCGAAAACCGGGCGTGCTGATCCTGGGCCAGAAGTTCGGTCATCTGCGGCAGCGCTGTCTGCATGGCGGCTTTGAGCGTATGCGGCGGGTTGATCACAAACATTCCGCTGGCCGGAAGCCCCGGGCGGTGCTCCACGCCGGCGGTGTCGGTCAAGACCTTGCTGGACTTGACGGTCAGCGTGGCGTGCAACCAGCCCCTGCCGGATTTGACCGCCAAGGTCTTGAGTTTTCTTGGTACGTCGTGTGCTTCTGGGCGCGGGATGATCGGATGCCACACGGCGTAGGTGCCGGTCGCGAACCGCGTCAGGGCGTCGGCCACAGTGGCTACGATTCGCGCGTAGTCGGTCTTGATCTCGAAACTCGGGTCGCTCAACACCAACGCCCGACGCTGGGGCGGCGGCAGGAATTTCTTCAGGCCTTCGAATCCGTCTTCGCGCAACACGGACACCTGGCGCCCAGCCTCGAGTTGGGCAATGTTGGCCGACAGCGTCTTGGAATCGGTCGGATGCAACTCGAACAGTTTGAGTTTGTCGCGGTCGCGCAGCAGACGCTGGATGATGAAGGGCGAGCCCGGGTACACCCTGAAGCTTCCCTTGGCGTTGAAGCCCGCAACCATGTCGAAGTAATCCTGGAGGGCCGGCGCCAGTGGCTGGGCGTGCGGCCCAGCCGTCGTGCCTTTGGCTGCTGGCTTTGCATGCGCGGACGCTTTTTGTGCGTGGCCGGTCAGCCTCAGAAAGCCGTCTGCTGCCTCCCCGCTTGTCGCGGCATAGTCGCCGTCCAGGCGGTACAGTCCGGCACCGGCGTGGGTATCGAAAACAGCCAGTGGACTGTCTTTTTGCACAAGATAACGAAGCACGGCAACCAGCACCGTATGCTTGAGCACGTCGGCGTGGTTGCCGGCATGAAAGGCGTGGCGGTAACTGAACATGTCGCCATGGTAACCGGCAGACCAAGGCATTTTGTATAATCGCGGGCTTCGCAGCGCTTTTGTGCCTCCGCGGCGAAGTCGCCCCGACCGCGTGAACCATCACAAGGCACCTGGCGCATGACTACCTTAGAGATTCCCAGCAGAGGAAAACCGACCGTAGAAAAGAGGCGCCGCTTGTGGCTCCGCGCAGGAGCCCGACAAACCATCTGAAAAGAGAAAACTCATGACTACGTTCAGCGCGAAACCCGCGGACGTGCGGCACGAGTGGTTTGTGATTGACGCGACCGACAAGGTCCTCGGACGAGTAGCCAGCGAAGTTGCTCTCCGTTTGCGCGGCAAACACAAGGCCATTTATACGCCCCACGTCGACACCGGTGACTTCATCGTCATCATCAATGCGGCCCGTCTCCGGGTCACCGGCGCCAAGTCGCTCGACAAGATCTACTACAGCCACTCCGGTTATCCCGGTGGCATCTCCTCGATCAACTTCAAGGACATGCAAGCCAAGTTCCCCGGGCGCGCGCTGGAAAAGGCGGTCAAGGGCATGTTGCCCAAGGGGCCGCTCGGCTACGCGATGATCAAGAAGCTCAAGGTGTACGTTGGTGCTGAGCACCCGCATACTGCCCAGCAACCCAAAGTGTTGGAAATTTTAGGAGCTCCGAGATGATTGGTGAATGGAACAATGGCACCGGCCGCCGCAAATCCAGCGTCGCGCGGGTGTTTCTGAAAAAGGGCTCCGGCAAGATCACGGTGAATGGCAAGGACATCCAGGCATTCTTCGGCCGTGAAACCTCGATCATGATCGTCAAGCAACCGCTGTTTTTGACCAACCATGTCGAAACCTTCGACATCATGGTCAACGTGGCGGGTGGCGGCGAGTCCGGTCAGGCCGGTGCAACCCGCCACGGCATTACCCGCGCCCTGATCGACTACGACGCAACGCTCAAGCCCGAGTTGTCGAAAGCCGGCTTTGTGACGCGTGACGCGCGCGAGGTCGAGCGCAAAAAGGTCGGCTTGCACTCCGCACGCCGGCGCAAACAGTTCTCCAAGCGCTGATGCACTGCAAAAAACCGTCCCAGTGGCGGTTTTTTGCTTATTGAGTGCCCATGCGTCTGCGCCTGCTTCGCCGTCGGCTCACGATCAGCGCGCCGCGCATGGCGGTACGCAGCGCGTTGCCTTGGCCATTTCGATGGGCCATGCTGGCGGTGGTTTTCGGATTTTGTGCCGCCATCGGACTGTGGGCTTTCGAGTTCGGCAAAGTGATTGCCGGGCTCGATGGCGGCGCCAGGGACGAATTGGTTCACTTGCGCGCGGAACTGGACAAAGTCAAACGCGAGCGTGACCAGGCGCAGTCGATTGCCAATACCGCGCAGACCGTACTCACCACCGAGAAGGCCGCACAGTCCCAACTGGTTGCACAAAACAAGCAGTTGGAGACCGATATCCTCAGCCTGCGCGACGACCTCGGGTTCTTCGAAAAGCTGATCCCGATGACCGGTGTCGACGGCATCACGATCCGTGGCCTGCAGGCTGAAGTGGGTGAGGATCGTCGGCTAAGATGGCAGGTTCTGCTGATCCAGCCGCAAAAAAACGTCGCCGAGTTTCGCGGCAGTCTGGATCTGGTTTTCGCTGGCATGCTGAACGGCAAACCGTGGGTAGCGTCCCTGCCCAGCGGTGCCCAGGCGGTGAAATTTACGCAATTTGGCCGGTTTCAGGGGGTGTTCGAGTTGCCTGCGCAGGCCGTGGTCAAGAGTATTTCGGTGAAGGTACTCGATGGCGTTGCAGTCAAGGCGACGCAAACGGTCAAACTTTGACGTTCACGTTTTTGAGTGGTGCACCATGTTCAACAAGAGAAAACAGCCCCCCATTCGCAGCCTGATCGCGCATGGCAGCGAGATAACAGGGGATTTCAAGTTCGCGGATGGCCTGCGCATCGATGGCGCCATCGTAGGCGATGTCCGCGCCAACGAAGAGCAACCCAGCATTCTGGTGATTTCCGAGACTGCATCAGTGACCGGTGCCGTCCACGCCGATCACATCATCATCAGTGGCAGCGTCAAAGGGCCGGTGCATGCTGCCGTGATGCTCGAATTGCAGCCAAAGGCACGCGTCGAGGGTGACGTGTTCTACCGCGCGCTGGAAATGCACCAGGGTGCCGTGATCTCGGGCCAATTGCGTCCGGCGGCGCCGGCGGAAGCAAAGCCCACACTCAAATTGGCGGCAAATAACCAGTAGATCGATTCCCGAGCAGTTTGCTGTACTATTCAATTTGAATTTTCCACCGGAGTAATCCATGAGTGCCGTTGCAGAAACCGTACATACCGAAATGCCCGCCCCGATCCTGTTCACCGACAGCGCCGCGGCCAAAGTGGCGGACCTGATTGCCGAAGAGGGGAATCCGGAATTGAAGTTGCGGGTATTTGTCCAGGGTGGCGGTTGTTCTGGATTCCAGTACGGGTTCACGTTCGACGAGATCACGAACGAAGACGACACGACCATGACCAAGAATGGCGTGTCCTTGCTGATCGACGCGATGAGTTATCAATACCTGGTTGGCGCGGAAATCGATTACAAGGAAGACCTTCAGGGCGCCCAGTTCGTGATCAAGAACCCGAACGCCACGACCACCTGCGGGTGCGGGTCGAGCTTTTCAGCTTGATCCTGGCTCAGCGCGGGTAGACCGCTTCGAGAATACGGGCGCCTCTGGCGCCCGTAACTCTTTGTAGCAGACTACTTGTCGCAGCAGGGCTTGACATGTTGTGCAGGCAATGGCGCCGGCATCGAATTGCACCGCCGAGCGAGGCGCCGGGCATCACGCCGACAGGGAGGCCCCGGATACGCCGGCCCCGCGCCGCCTACTGGGTGCTTACTTGGCGGAATGACGCGGCCGCCACAAGTTGCAGACGCGCCAACGTGGCGACGCGGTCGAACTCGGCCCTCGCCGCGGTGGACACCGGAACCGAGTCGCTTTGCTGCGCGATGGTCACCGGGTCCTGGTGTACGCCGTTGACCCGGAACTCGAAGTGCAGATGCGGGCCGGTCGCCCACCCGCTCGAGCCGACGGCGCCGAGGACCTGGCTCTGGCTAACGCTTTGGCCGCGTTTGACATCTATTCGGCTCAGGTGGCCGTACACGTAGGTACTGTGGTTGCGGTGGCTGACAAAGACAACATTCCCAAAACCTTTATGAACGCCGGCAAATTCAACGACCCCGTCGCCCACACTACGTACCGGCGTTCCGGTTGGGGC
>JANMYG010000173.1:0-12098 GCA_031381865.1 Betaproteobacteria bacterium
TCTGAAAACCGCATACGGCCAGGCTTTGGCCGAGCAGCCCGGTACCGCACCCGACGTCGAGCACTGCGCCGGCGCGCTCCGCCAGGTGGCTCGCCAGCATCTTCGCCACGGTGGCCGGCGACTGGTAGTGCAGCCCGCGCAGCATGGTGTCGTCGTAGGTCTCGGCCCAGTCGCGGTACAACGCGCGTGATTTTTCGTCGCTGTCGAGCGCGTAGGCGCGCTCGAGCAACTGTGCGGCTTCGGGCGTGACGCCGGGCGGGATGATTTTCGGGTTGCTCATGGCACCAGTTTATTTGCGCCCGGCAAACACCACAAGACAAGGCCTGCACGCGTCCCGCGGACCCGCTCCTGGCGCTGGCTGACGACACGCGTCGCCCGGATCACACGCGTCGCACGGATCGCGCCCTTCGCCCGGATGACACGCGTCGCACGGATGACGGCGGCCCCCACGATGGCAGCTTCGACGCAATCACGGCCGTCGCAGAGGTGACGAACCGAACTGTATTGCGCCTAGGGTTTACCCTTATTGAACGAACTTTCACACGGTCGTATAAACTCAACTGGTTGATATAGGAAACACTGTTTCATATATAAAACATTAATCACACTGAATGGAGTTTGAAATGAGCCTATCCGCCGATGCACGACAGTACCGGTGTCCCGACGGAATGAACCTCGGCCAATGGATGGCAAGCCGTGTCGCCAGCCGCGCCACGCGCCGCTACGACTGGGAGGCGTTGAAGTTCCAGGCCGACTACGACCCCACGTACGCGCGTGCCCAGATGCGCTACATCGGCACCGGCGCGACCGGTGTGGCCAGCGACGAGAACACGGTACCGGCCGAGCACTTCACGTTTTCAACCATGATCCTGCCGGTCGGAGCCGAAGGCCCGCTGCATCTGCACACCGACGCCGAAGAGGTGTTTTTCGTGCTGCGCGGGCGCGTCCGGCTGATGGCCGAGTTGAACGGCGAGAGCTGGGAAATGGAAGCCGGCGAACGCGACCTGATCTCCTGGCCGGTGGGCGTTTACCGTGGCGTGGTCAACATCGGCGACGAGGAAGCTCTGATGTGCGTGATGGTCGGCAACCCGAGACCGGTCACCCCGACCTATCCGCCCACGCACCCGCTTTCCAGGGTCAAGCGCTGAAACGGTCCGGTAGCCAGACACACTTCAGGGGCAACACCATGCGCAACTCCAACCCAATGACGAACAGGAAGGCAACACCATGAGCGTGGCTGGCATCGACGAAATCACCTTCGGCTCGGGCGACCTGGTCGCATGCCGCAAGTTCTTCCAGGACTGGGGACTGGCGCTGGTCGGAGAAGACGCCCAAGAGCTGGTTTTCGAGACGCAAAACGGCTGCCGCGTCATCGTGGCGCACTCCGACAAGGCTGGGCTGCCCCAAGGCCTGGAACCCGACCCCACCCTGCGTGAAGTGGTCTGGGGCGTCGAAACCGCGGCCGATCTGGCGCTCTACCGCGAGCGCATCCAGACACAACCCGGTTTTGTGGACCAGGGCAGCCGGGTCGGCTGCACCGACCCGAACGGCCTGGCGATTCGCCTGCGGGTGTCACGGAAACGCGCAATCGAACTGGATTGCGCGCGCACCAACACCTGGGGCGAGCGACCGCGTGTCAACCAGCCGAGCCCGGCCTATGACCGCGCCATTCCGGTCGAAGTCGGCCACGTGGTGTTTTTCGTGACCGACCTCGTTGCCACGACCGCGTTTTATACCGACCAGCTCGGGTTCGAGATGTCCGACCGTTATCCCGGGCGCGGGAGCTTCATGCGTTGCGCGCCCGATGGCGGCCACCATGATCTCTTCCTGCTGCAGTTGCCGCAGCCAAAGGCCGGCCTGAACCATGTGGCGTTCACGGTGCGCGACGTACACGAAGTGTTTGGTGGCGGCATGCATATGTCGCGCTGCGGCTGGGACACCGAGCTCGGGCCGGGCCGACACCCGGTGTCATCGGCCATCTTCTGGTATTTCCCCAGCCCGGCCGGGGCCCTGGTGGAGTACTACACGGATGAAGACCAGCTGACGGCCAACTGGAAGCCACGCGACTTCACGCCCGGCCCGACGGTTTTTGCCGAATGGGCGATCAAGGGCGGGATCGACGGCAACACGCGCCGCCAGAAAAACGCCGAAGCGCCGCAAGGCCAGTTCATCACCGACCGGAAGTGACCCGCCATGCGACGCACCCACCTGCCAGCCGGAGCCAAGCCAACCAGATCCATCTGCAACTCGTTCAAGGAAGCATCCATGAAACCGACCCGCCGCCAGGCATTACTTGTCGCCACTTGCATCGCCGCCACGCTGTGCGCCGGCACTGCCATGGCGCAGGCCTACCCCAGCAAACCGATCACGCTGGTGGTGGCGTATCCATCGGGCGGCGACACCGACGCCATGGCGCGCGTGTTTGCCGAAAAATTGTCCACGCGCGTGGGCCAGCCAGTGATCGTGGACAACCGTGCCGGCGCCAGCGGCACCATCGGCAGCGCGTTTGTGGCCAAGGCGCCAGCCGACGGCTACACGTTGTTGCTCGCGCCCAGCACCTTCTCGATTGCCCAACTGGTGCTCAAGACCGGTTCCGGTTCGGCCTACGACGTACTGAACGGCTTCACGCCGATCATTCAGACCGCCGTGCAGCCATTGTTCATCGCCGCCAGCACGGCCGCCGGGGCCAGGGATGTCAAGCAGCTGGTGGCGATGTCCAACGCCAAGTCGCTGTCGTATGCCAGCCCTGGCAGTGGTTCGCCGATGCACATCATGGGCGAGATGTTCAACAAGGCCGCCGGTGCGAAGCTGTCGCACGTGCCTTATCGTGGTGTGGCGCCGGCGGTCAACGACGTGCTTGGCGGCCATGTGCCGGTGACCTTCATGACGCTGGGCCCGGTGGCGCCGCACATCGCCAGCGGCAAGGTGGTGCTGCTGGCGGTGGCAAGCCCGCAGCGTTCGCCATTGGCGCCCAACGTGCCAACACTGATCGAACTGGGCTACAAGGACATGGAAGTCGGCGCCTGGCAAGGTCTGTTCGGGCCCAGGGGTTTGCCGCCGGACATCGGCAAGGCGCTCAACGCCCACTTCAACGAGATCCTCCAGATGCCCGACGTGGTCGCCAAGATGGCGGTTTTCGGTGCGCTGCCGGCGGGTGGCGAGCCGGCGCGGCTGGCCAGGAGCAACACGCAAGACCATGCCCGCTTTGGCAAAATCATCCAGGAATACGGCATCCAGGCCGACTGAGCAACTTCCAACCCGTACTGAAACGAAAGGCAACCCATGCACCCAAAAGCCCTTTACAACGAGGTCCATCAGAACCGCAACGCGCCGCCCACCAGTTACGAAAGCCTGTTGGGTGATTCGATCGAGCGGGCCTACGCCCAGGGTATCCACGACCTCGACGGCGTGGTGGCTTATCTCAACTCCGCCGGCCCCTCCGGCCCCAATGGCCAGGCCTGGACCAGCGCGTCGTTCCAGCAGGAAATGGCCCGGCTCGGCGCCTGATCCACCCCAAGGAAAGCAACATGAACACCTCCGCCATCAACCTGCAGACCGATCCGGTCGACGCCGCGCTCAGAGTGGGTCTCAAAGACCTGTGGTACCCGGTGTGCCCGTCGGGCTTCGTCAAGGAGAGCCCGGTTTCGCTGCGCCGCCTGGGCCACAAGATCGCGTTGTGGCGCGACCATTCCGGCGTGGTGCATGCGCTCGAAGACCATTGCCCGCACCGTGGGGCACCGCTGTCGATGGGTGTCATTCTGGGCGACCGCCTGGCCTGCCCCTACCATGGCGTGGAGGTGCGTTGCGACGGCACCGTCACCCGGGTGCCGGGCAGCCCCGGCTGCAAGCTCGAGGGTTCGCGCCCTACCCTCGGCTTCCACGTGGCCGAGCGCAACGGCGCCATCTTCCTGTACAACAGCAGCCGCAACGTCGATGTGGCGCCGCCGCTCGAACTGCCACCGGAGTTGAGCGCGCCGGAGTGGAGCGCGTTCCTGTGTTATGTCGAATGGGGTTGCGACTACCGCTACGTGATCGAGAACGTGATGGACCCGATGCACGGCTCGTTCCTGCACAAGCAGTCGCACACCATGTCCGAAGGCGAGGCCACGGCCGAGTTCCAGATTCGCGATACCGACATCGGATTCTTCTTCGAGAAAAAGGGCCAGCGCGACGTCAACTTCGACTGGTCCGAATGGATGGAGACCGGCATTCACCTGATGCGACTGGAGATCCCCTACCCCAAGACCGGCGGCCCGGGCGGCAACTTCGCCATCATCGGCAGTTGTATACCGGTCGCCGAGAACGTCACCGGCGTGTTTTTCTGGCGCTGCCGCAAGGTGAGCGGGTGGCAGCGCGACACCTGGCGTTTCCTGTACAAGAACCGCCTGGAGGAACGCCACTGGAACGTGCTGGAGCAGGACCGCGTGGCGATGGAGGCAATGGAGCCCGACGCCAACCAGCGCGAGTTTCTGTACCAGCACGACATGGGGGTGGTGCGTATCCGCCGCCGCTGGAAGGCGCTGGCGAACCAACAGCTGGAAAAGACGGCGCAAAAGACCTGACATGACAACGACCCTGAACGCGTTGGTCCACACGCTGCGCTTCGAGGCCGAGGACGTCATCGGCATCGAGCTGCGGCCGGTGGACGACGCCGAGTTCCCTGCGTTCGAAGCCGGCTCGCACATCGACCTGCAACTGCCGGTCGGTTTGTTGCGCCGTTATTCACTGACGAACCCGCCCGGTGAGTGCCACCGTTACGTGATCGCGGTGCTCAAGGACCGGGCCACCCGCGGCGGCTCGCGCTGGCTGCACGAGCAGCTGCGAGTGGGCACACGCCTGACCATCAGCGCGCCACGCAACAACTTCAGGTTGCACGAGGACGCCGGTCACACGGTGCTGGTGGCGGGCGGCATCGGCATCACACCGATCCTGTGCATGGGCCGGCGTCTGCAGCAGCTGGGGCGCTCGTTCGAGCTGCTGGCTTTTGCCAGGTCGCGCAAGAGCGCGGCCTTCATGGCCGAACTCGATGCGCTCGGCGCGCCGGTGCATTGGCATTTCGATGCCGAGCAGGGTGGCCCGCCGGACCTGAAGGCACTGCTGGCGGCGCGATCGGCCCGGACCGACACGCGTTATTACGCCTGCGGTCCGGGCGTGATGCTCGACAGTTTCGAGAAAATCTGCGCCGAGCTCGGTTATGCCAACGCCCACATCGAGCGCTTCACGGCGGTGGAAGTGGCCGCCGCCACCGACGCGAAACAGAGCTATACCGTGGAGCTCAAGCGCTCGGGCAAGCTGATCACCGTCACTCCCGAACAATCACTGCTGGCGGCCCTGCGCGCGTGTGGCGTCGAGCCCAACACCAGCTGCGAGGAAGGCGTCTGCGGCTCGTGCGAAACCAGCGTGCTCGAAGGCACGCCCGATCACCGCGACTCGGTGCTCAGCGCCGCCGAACACGCGACCAACAAGGTCATGATGGTCTGCGTGGGGGGTTGCAAGAGCGAACGGCTGGTGTTGGATATGTGAACCTCCGCGATGCCGTTCGGCAGGTCGGTTTGGCAATTTGGCTTTTCAGCCGGTTCTCGAACGAGTAGACTGAAACGATGGAAAGCACCGACAGCGTCATGCTTGAACACTTGCGTCCCATGCGCGAGAAAATTGACCAGATGGCGGGCGACATGCGGGAGGTGAAACACCGACTGGCGACCGTCGAGACGACGCAAGGGACGATCCTGCAACACACAGGCCATCTGGCATCCGGCATCGCGCAGCAGCAAGTGGGCTTCGACCGGATGTCTGAGCGCATCGAACGCATCGAACGACGCTTGCAGCTCGCAAACGCCTGACGTGCCCGCGTTGACGCACACGGGCGACTGTCGGGAATTCAATTCAGTCAGCGATTTGTCGGCCGGACGGATGTCACAGGCACGCAGCCGGAACCGCCAGGATGCGCTCGTCCAGCCACCGTGCCCGCTCGTCATTGTTGACAATCAAACCCAGGGCGCAGTTGTTGGCAATGACAAACTCAGACAAGGAACGCAAGGCCCGTTTATCGCCGTGCTGGGTGAGCTTGATCTCGATTGGCAACACCCGCGCCTTCCCGAACTGCCCCCGCAGGATCAAGTCGATCTCGGCTCCACCGCGGGTGCGGTAGTGAAAAGGCTCGACGTCCAAGCCTGCATTCCCGAAACCTCGGAGCAGGGTTTCCACCACCATCCCCTCCCATGACTTGCCGACCACCGGATGTGTGGCCAGCATCTGGCTGTCGCCAATACGCAGCAGGCGATGCAGCAAGCCGCTATCGCGCAGGTAGCCCTTTGGGTGCTTCACGAGTTGCTTCGCAGCCGAGTGGTCCCAGGCGGGGACATGGCGCCACAAGAACGTCTCATGGGCAATGTGCAGCCAGTCGCGGACGGTCGGTTCGCTCACGCCAAGCGTTCTTGCGATGTCAGCGTTGTTGAGAATATTGCCGGAATGCTGGCTGAGCAGGTTGATGAATTGACGGAACCGGTCCCGATGAAGATTGGGGAACAGGGCCCCGATATCCCGCATCAGGTAGGAGTCGATGTAGTTGCGCTGCCACAGGTCGCGAAACTCTTCGCTGCTTGCCAGCCAGGGCTCCGGGTATCCGCCGGCAAACCAGTAGTTCTGCACCTGTTGCACACTCAGCCTCGGTGCGGCGGCGGCTTGTATTTCCGGCAGGGGCGCACCCTGGGCCAGCAAGGTGTAAAGCGCCGAGGGTGGCTGTTGCCATGCTTCGGACAGGCAGAACGGTGCCATCTCGACCCGGGCCACCCGACCTGCCAGGCTTTCGGAAATCTGCCGCACCAGATCGGGTGAACTGGAGCCAGACAGTACAAACCGGCCTTTCCTGGAGCGATCCCGGTCAATCGCAACGCGCAAGGCGGGAAACAATGCGGGGACCAATTGCGCCTCGTCGATCACCAGTTTGTCATCGTGGAGGCGCAGGAAAAGGTCCGGGTCCGCCAGCAATTGCTGCCGGTCCGCCGCACTCTCCATGTCAAAACGCTGCCAATCGCTCCCCAGCGTGCCAAGCAGCGTCGTCTTGCCGCACTGGCGCACCCCCGTGAGCACGACACAAGGGAAGTGGGTCAACAGGGTCTGGAGATAGGGGCGAAGGTGACGAGGCAACATATATGCAATTAGTAAAGTTGCATTTTATTATTTACATACACTCAGTCAAGTAATTCGATCACGCAAAAACCTGCCCGGCGGGAGGATGGCCATCCGGGCTTGGTCATGCCCGACGCGCTCGACTCCGCCAGCCGATGGCCGCGATGGTCAGTACCGACCGCTGGAAGAGTGTGTATCTGGTGCGTGGCCTCTGATCCCGAACGTCGTTCGAGGGTCTCTGAGCTTGAATCGTGTTCGAGGGTCAAACGCCAGGTTCCAGGCTTGCCTATCCGGTTGATTTCCAATGCCGCCTGAATTGTCATTCCGGAACATGCCGGAATCCAAGTTGTCGCCTGCAATGGACCTCATCACATGAGATTCTCGATCGACGTTCGCGACACGGAAGTTGCAGGCCTCTTGAATGACTTGGTGCAGATCATTGGGATCGAACCATGGATGCGCCGATTCGAATGGCTAAATCGGGAACGCAATGAGAACCACTTTATGGAGGATTGGCTGCGCGAGCGGTGCTGGATCGAATGGACACTGAACGACGTTCTTCGCAATCCGTCATTGATGCCGCGGCGACCATTCAGGATCGAGAATATCGCCCAATACGAGTTGGTGGGGTTTGCGGCCGGTACGGTGCGCAGCTATGAACTCCTTAGCGAAGGCCGTGTGATCGGTCCAGTCGGAAGCGCTGGACCAGGCAGTCGCCGACGAATCATCAATTCTTCGGCGTGTGGTGCCTTGCCCGGTGACACCTTGTGTGTCACTGCGCTTTGGCATGTGAAGAGTGTGGCGGACCCCAAGGATCGCCACCGATGTCCAAATGGCGCACCGCACGGCGCCGCCATCGAGCCGCTCGGCCGTTCCCGGTCAGAGCATTCCCGAACGGCGGCCCGCTGGCGCGGGTGCGGACCGGCGACCGCATCGCCGCGGACGTGCCATCCCGCGGCATCCATCTGGAAGTGGACGACGCGGAACTGGCGCGCCAGCGCGCCGCCTAGTCGCCGCCGCCGCGTTACGAGCGTGGCTAGGGCTGGATGTTCGGTCGGCACATCCTCCGGGCCAGCGAGGGCTGCGACCTCGATTTCCTCGAAACCAGCTTCGGCAAACCCGTGCCCGAGCCCGACATCTTTTGAGCGCGGCTCAGGCCTTCCTGCGGCTGCGCGCCTTGGGCTCGAAGAAGTTGCCCATGGCCACCGCCGTGGCGGCGATATGGCGGTTCATGAGTTCGGTGGCCAGCGCCACGTCGCGGTTCAGCACGGCGCCAGTGATGGCATCGTGTTCGGCCATCACGTCACGCACCTGCGACGCCTTTTCCCGGTGGTGCAGGATGCGGATGGTGCGGTAACGCTCGGAGTGGTCGGCCAGCTGCGCATGCAGGCGCAGCAGCCAGCTCGAGCCACAACCCGCGATCAGCGCGCGGTGGTAGGCGCGGTGCCGCTCTTCCCATAACTTCGCTGCCTGCACGTCGTTGGCGTCCACCGGCAGCGGGGTGCGCGACAGCAGGTGATTGGCGGAGATGACCTGGGCTTCCCAGTCAGCATCGCCCAGCGCCATGGATTGGGTCAGCGCGGCGATGTCCAGGCAGGCGCGCGCGCGCGTCAGGTCCTGCAGTTCGGCCAGCGACACCGGCGCCACCATGAATCCGCGCTGGCCCTCTGCGATCACCAGGCCTTCGCTCAGCAGGCGCAGCAAGGCCTCGCGCAACGGGCTCAGGCCGATGCCATAACACTTCTGCAGCAGGTTGATGCGCAGCCGCGTCTCGGGCGCCAGTTTGCCGTTCAGGATGTCGTCGCGAAGCAACCGCAATGCCCGCTCGGCCAGCGTCTTGTCGACCGGCCCTACCTCGAATTCGGCGGGCGGCACGGGGGCCGGGACAACCGGCTGCGACGGCCTCGGCGGGGTGGATGCAATACGTGCCATGGTCAATGATGAAATTATACTGAAGGCAAAAATTTATATTTACATACAAAATTTATTTTAGTAAACTCCGTCCGTTGCCTATCCCAACGCTCCCTAGGACATCCCCCTTTCCCACCCCAAACGAAGGAAATCCCCATGAAGTTCACCCGTCGCCAGACTTTTGCCATCGCCGCGTCCGCGCTCGCCGCTTCGTTCGCGGGCCAGCCCGCTCTTGCGCAGGCGCCCTACCCGAACAAACCCATCACCATCGTGGTTTCCTACCCGGCCGGCGGCGACACCGACGTGCTCGCCCGGGTGATCGGCGAAAAGCTTTCGGCCCGGCTCGGACAGCCGGTGCTGGTCGAAAACCGCACCGGTGCCGGCGGAACCATAGGCACGGCCTACGTGGCCAAGGCCGCCCCGGACGGCTATACGCTGCTGCTGGCGCCCAACACCCTGTCCATCGTGCCGCACGTGCTCAAGGAAGGCACCGGAGCGCAATACGACGCCGTGAACGACCTGACGCCCATCATCCAGTTGGCCAGCCAATCGCTGTTCGTGATTGCCACTTCCGCGTCGGGGGTCGGCAACATGAAGGAACTGGTCGGCGCCGTCAAGGCCGGCAAGATCAAGTCGTATGCGAGCCCCGGCAACGGTTCGCCGATGCATATCCTGGCGGAACTGTTCGACAAATCCGACGGAGTGAAGATCGCGCAGGTGCCCTACCGGGGCAGCGTGCCGGCGGTCACCGACATGATCGGCGGCCACATTCCGATGATGTACGGCACGCTTGGCCCGGCGGCGCAGCACATCGCCTCGGGCAAGCTGGTGGTGCTGGCGGTGGCCGACCCGCAGCGTTCGCCGTTCCTGCCCAAGGTGCCTACGCTGACGGAGCAGGGCTTCAAGGATACCGATGTCGGCGCGTGGCAGGCCCTGCTCGGGCCCAAGGGAATGCCCGCCGACCTGGTGAAGCTGCTCAACAACCACTGCAACGAAATCCTCAGGATGCCCGACGTGGTGGCCCGCATGACGGCGCTGTCGGCGTCCCCGGTCGGTGGCGATGCCGATAAGCTGGCCAAACTCGTCGCGAGCGACTACGCGCGTTACGGTAGAGTGGTCAAGGAATTTGGTATCCAGGCGGATTGATTTGCATGAACAGCTCTACCTCTCCGATTGCAAAACCGGTTGCGTTCGTCACCGGCGCAGCCCAGGGTATTGGCCTGGCAACGTCGGCGCGGCTGGCCCCCGACGGCTTTAGCGTCGTTGCGATGGATCACAATGGCGAACGGCTGCGGACCGAAGTGGCCGCGCTGGCCGCCCGTGGTCTGAACGTGGTCGCTGCGGTCGTCGACATCTGCGACCGCGCCTCGGTGGTGGCGGCGCTCGACGCCCAGCCCCGCGTCGACGCCATGGTCTGCGCCGCCGGCATCTACAACGACGCGCACTTGCTCGATCTGAGCGAAGATACTTTTCGCACCATGCTGGAAGTCAACGTCATCGGCACCTTCATCCCCGCGCAGGAAGCGGCACGGCGCATGTTGCCAGGCGGACGCATCGTGACGATTTCATCGCGCGAGGCGCTCGGTGGCACGCGTTTCGCGCACGACGTGGCGTCGAAAGCGGCCGTGATAGGCCTGACGCGCGCCATGGCGATGTAACTGCGCGGCCGCCAGATCGCCGTCAACTCGGTCGCGCCGGGCTTTACCGACACGCCCATGACACGTTCCGCGCCGACCGAGATGTTGGCGGCCTGGGAAGAACTGGAGCCGGGCGGCAAGGCCGCGACGCCCGACGTGATCGCAAACGCGATTGCCTTCCTTGCCGCGCCGTCCACGAGTTTCATCACCGGGCAGACCCTGTTCGTCGACGGCGGCAAGTCGCTCGGCGGCCTGGGCATCTAGCAGCGGAGACGGGCCTTGCCATGACGACCCTGATCACCGGCGCCAGCATCATCGGTTGCCACACCGCGCGGATGCTGGCCGAACGCGGCGAGGCGGTGGAACTGATGGACCTGCGTCCGGCACGCGACGCCATCGCCTCGATCACGCAACATCCGCTGGTGTCGGTGGTCGAGGGCGATGTGACGGACTTCGAGGCACTGCTGGCAAGGGTGCGCGAGCGCGGCGTGCGGCGCATCGTGCACACGGCCGCGCTGCGTTATGCCGCCGTGATCGGCGCCTGGAGCGGCCCGGGTACCTCGGTACCCAGCAAGGTGCTGACCTCGCTGCTGGTGCCGGCGCGCCGGGGCGAAACGGCCGTCATGGACGACCCCTACGCGGTGTGGAAGGGCGGCGACGAATTCATCGACGCACGCGACTGCGCGCTGGCCAATGTGGCGGCTCTTGACGCGACGGCACCGACCCAGGGCGTGTACTTCATCGGCCTGGGCCGGCTTGCGAGCTTCGACGAATTCGTGGCCGCCGTGCGCGCGCTGCACCCGGCGCTCCAGGTACGCCTGGCGGTCGAGCCGGGGGGCGGTTTCGCGGGTTTTCCGCATGTGCGCAGCGCGGCGTCCGACATTTCCGACGCCGCGCGCGAACTGGGATGGACGCCGGCCTATTCACTGGCCGATTCGGTGCGGCACTTCGCGCCTCTGCTCGGCTGACACTCCTTCTTCATACCCACACCCATGCTCGACATCGCCCTGGTAGACCCCGACCAACAGCCGCCCTTGCCCTTCAAGGCGGCCGCAGACTACGCCCAGACCGTGATGGAGTGGGCGCAGGCATCGCTGCCGCGCAACGTCGTGGCGACACGCGACCTGACGTATGGCGAGCACCGGCTGCAGCGCTACAACGTGTTCGCGCCCAAGGACGCGCGCAACGCGCCGGTGCTGGTGTTCTGGCACGGCGGCGGCTGGACCAATGGTTACCGCGACTACGTGACCTTCATGGCACCACACGTGGTGGCGCTGGGCATGGTCCTGGTGGCGCCGTCCTACCGTCTGGCGCCCGCGCACCCGCTGCCGGCAGCGCTGGACGACGGCCTGGCGCTGCTGAAAGCGCTGGGCAGCAGTATCGCCGGCCTTGGCGGCGCGCCGGACCGGCTCTACCTGT
>JANMYG010000183.1:0-8594 GCA_031381865.1 Betaproteobacteria bacterium
TGCTCGATCACGTTCATTTCGCACAACACGTTTTCCTGCTGCTCCTGCGTCGGCAGGTGCTCGATGCGCTTGCGGTGGCGCAGACGCACATCCTGGATGTGCCGCAGCCAGTTGTCCGCCAGCCCGATGCGTGCCCCCTGCAGGGCCGCCCGCACGCCGGCGCAACCATAGTGGCCCACCACCATGATGTGCTCCACGCGCAGGTGCTCCACGGCGAACTGGATCGTCGACAAGGCGTTGAGATCGGACGGCACCACCAGGTTGGCGACGTTGCGGTGCACGAAGACCTCGCCCGGCTCCAGGCCGGTGATCTGGTTGGCCGGCACCCGGCTGTCGGAGCAGCCGATCCACATGTAGCGCGGCTTTTGCTGCGCCATCAGCCCGGTGAAGAAACCGGGGCGCTCGCGCGCCATGTTGTCGGCCCAGGCGCGGTTGTGGTCCAGCAGGTGTTGCAGGGTAGAGGTCATGCGGCGATTCTCACACTTCGGCCAGGCGCCTGCGGTGGCGCCATCACATCGTTTCGGCGAACAGTTCGCGCCCGATCAGCATGCGGCGTATCTCGCTGGTGCCGGCGCCGATCTCGTACAGCTTGGCGTCGCGCCACAGCCGCCCGAGCGGGTAGTCGTTGATATACCCATTGCCACCGAAGATCTGCACGCCTTCGCCGGCCATCCAGGTGGCTTTTTCGGCACACCACAGGATCACCGAGGCGCAGTCCTTGCGCACCTGGCGCACGTGTTCGGAGCCCAGCGCGTCGAGGTTCTTGCCCACGGTATAACAGTAGGCGCGTCCGGCCTGCAGCACGGTGTACATGTCGGCCACCTTGCCCTGCACGAGCTGAAACTCGCCGATGCTCTGGCCGAACTGCTTGCGGTCATGGATATACGGCAACACGTTGTCCATCACCGACTGCATGATGCCGATCGGGCCGGCGCTGAGCACCGCGCGCTCGTAGTCGAGCCCGCTCATCAGCACCGTGGCACCGCTGTTGAGCCCGCCCAGGATGTTGTGCGCCGGCACTTCCACGTTGTGGAACACCAGCTCGCCGGTGTGGCTGCCGCGCATGCCGAGCTTGTCGAGCTTTTGCGCGATCGAAAAACCCGGCATGCCTTTTTCGATCAGGAACGCGGTCACGCCGCGCGCGCCCAAGTCGGGCTCGGTTTTCGCATACACCACCAGCGTGTCGGCGTCGGGGCCGTTGGTAATCCAGAACTTGCTGCCGTTGAGCAGGTAATAACCGCCCTTGTCCTCGGCCTTGAGCTTCATCGAGATCACGTCGCTGCCGGCACCGGACTCGCTCATCGCCAGCGCCCCCACGTGTTCGCCGGAAACCAGCTTGGGCAGGTACTTCTGGCGCTGGGCGTCGGAGCCGTTGCGCCTGATCTGGTTGACGCACAGGTTGCTGTGGGCGCCATAACTCAGGCCCACGGAAGCCGAAGCGCGGCTGATTTCCTCCATCGCGATCATGTGCGCCAGGTAACCCATGTTGGCGCCTCCGTACTGCTCGCCCACCGTGATGCCCAGCACACCCAGGGAACCCATCTTGCGCCACAGGTCCATCGGAAACTGGTCGCTGCGGTCGATCTCGGCCGCACGCGGGGCGATCTCGGCCTGCGCGAATTCGCGCACGGCATCGCGCAATGCGTCGATGTCCTCGCCAAGCTGAAAGTCCAGTCCGGGCATGTTCATGGTGGTTCTCCTGTCGATCTTCCGTGCGTACAAAGGCGCAACTTCGTTCGGGACGCGTTGGCCGGCTCCAATGGTATCGGGATGTCAGTAGGTCTTGGTCACGGGCACCAGGGTCTGCTGCATCACGGCGCAATCGCTGACGGTCCCGTCGGCGGCCACATGCACCACCTCGGCCGTCGTCACGATGATGCGTTTTCCGGCCTTGGCAACCCGCCCGGTGGCGTGCAGGCTGCCTCCCTGGTGCGCGCGCAGGAAGTTGATCTTGAACTCGACCGTGGTGACCTCCAGCCCGGGCGCGATCAGGGTCAGCGCAGCGTACCCGCCGGCGATATCGGCCAGCGCACCCACTGCACCGCCATGAAATCCACCCTGTTGCTGCACAACCCGGTCCGAATACGGCAAGGCCACCTCGCACAGCCCCGGCGCGACGCGCACCAGTCGCGCGCCGAGGTGGACCATCATGCCCTGGCGCAGGAAACTCTCCAGCACGCGCTGGTGCAATTCCGGATGCTCGGTGACTGGTGGCATGGGGCGTGGGCCGGCCTGGAAGGGGCCGAAATTGGTTGACGTTTACGTAAACGTCAATTATGCGCGGATTCGGCGCCAAAGTCCCGTCGATTTTGTCCAGGCCGCGCCCCTGGCCAGGTTGGCCGGCCGCACGACCGTGTCGCCAGCAGGCTCACCGCGCCACGTGGCCGGCCGGGTTTTCGTCCTTCCCGGCCGCCTTCTCGGAGCGCGCCAGCAGGGCCCGTGCTTCCTTCTCGTGCGTCTTGACCTCGTCGAGGTTGGCCACGAGGTCCGCCATCTGCTCCTCGAGGGCCAGCCGGTGGGCAGCCAGCACGGCCAGAAACTTCCTGAGTTGCGGCCCGGTGTCGCGCGGGCTGTCGTACATGTCGATGATTTCCCGCGCTTCGGTCAGCGACAGGCCAAGCCGTTTGGCGCGCAGCGTCAGCTTGAGCCGGGTGCGGTCGCGGGCGCTGTAGACGCGGCTGCGACCCGCGGCGCCGGAGCGCTCGGGCTGCAGCAGGCCCAGGTCTTCGTAGAAACGGATCGCGCGCGTGGTCAGGTCGAACTCTTTTGCCAGGTCGCTGATGGTGTAGTGGGTGGCCATGGTGGTAGGTGGGGAGTCGGAGTCGGCGCAAAACGCAAGTGACACGGCCGATCGGGGCCGGTCCATACAATGGCGACATTACATCTTACGTTTACGTAAACGTCAAACACGCCAGGCGGCCACCATGAACGAACTCGAAATGCAGCTCCACTACCCGCTGGGCGAAGCGCTGCCGGCGCCCGGCGCCACGATGGAAGTGGCGCCGGGTGTGCGGTGGATCCGCATGTCGCTGCCATTCGCGCTGAACCATATCAATCTTTGGCTGCTGCGCGACGAAATCGATGGCCGCCAGGGTTGGAGCGTGGTGGACTGCTGCATCTCGCGGGACGAATCCAAGGCCCAATGGGAGCAGATTTTCGCCACCGAACTCCAGGGGCTGCCGATCCTGCGGGTGATCGTGACCCACATGCATCCCGACCATATCGGCCTGGCCTACTGGTTATGTGAACGCTGGGATGTGCGCCTGTGGATCAGCGCCACCGATTACAACGTTGCGCGGCTGGGTGCCTTGGGGCCGACCGCTTTCGGCGGCGAGGCCGCCGCCCTGTTCTTTGCCTCGCACGGCCTCAACGACACCGGTACGGTAGCGCAGATCAAGGCCCGCGAACGTTATTTCCCCAGCCTCGTTCCCGCGGTGCCGCGGCATTACCGGCGCATGATGGACGGCGACGTTCTGACCATCGGCGGGCGCGCGTGGGCCTGCATCAGCGGACACGGCCACGCACCCGAGCATATTTCGCTGTACTGCGCCGAGACCCGGATGCTGATCGGCGGGGACATGATGCTGCCGCGCATTTCGACCAACGTCAGCGTCTACGAAGTCGAACCGGAAGCCAACGCGCTCAAGCAGTTCCTCGATTCGATCGACAAGTTCCGCGCCCTGCCTGAAGACACGCTCACGCTGCCATCACACGGCAAGCCCTTCACCGGGTTGCACATCCGCATCGGGCAACTGCACGACCACCATCGCGACCGGCTGGCCGAAGTGATGCAGTTGTGTACGCACAAGCCGTCCAGCGCGGCCGAAGTGTTGCCGGTGATGTTCAAGCGCCCGCTCGACCTGCACCAGACCACGTTCGCGATGGGCGAGGCGGTGGCGCACCTGCATGCCTTGTGGTTCGAAGGCAGGCTCTCGCGCCAGCGCGGGGGCGATGGCGTCTACCGGTTCTCCGCCACCTGACCGCCGCCAGCAAGCCAGCGCCGACCAGCGGCAGCCGGCGCCCGCCTCACGACCATTGCGGCACGGCTTCGTCCTTGAGTTGCACCCGCAGTTCGGCGTAATCCGGAACCACCGCGCGCACGGTTTCCCAGAACCGCGGGCTGTGGTCCATCACACGCAGGTGGCTCAATTCGTGCGCCACGACGTAGTCGATCACGCCGACCCGGAAATGCACCAGGCGCCAGTGCAGGCGGATCGAACCGTCCGAACGCGCGCTGCCCCAGCGCGTGCCGGCGCTGCTGAGCGACAACTTGCGCCACTGCACCTGCAGCAGCGGCGCGAAGTGGTCCAGCCGCTCGGTGAACACGCGTTTGGCCTGGCGCATCAGCCAGGCCTGCACCGCGTCGCGGATCTGGTCGGCGCTGGCCTGCCGTGGCAGCCCGAGATGCAGGCTGAGTTGCGGCGCGCCGGGCAGGGCCGCAGCATCGGTGCGCAACACCGCGCTGGCGGCGCCGAATGCGTGGGTCGGGTCCAGCACCACGACCAGCGGCTGGCCCAGAAACGGAAACACGGTGCGGTCTTTCCACTCGATGCGGGCGGATGCCAGCCGTGCATGGCGCTCGCGCGATTCATCCAGCTTCCTGACGATCCAGGATGATTTTTCGAGCAGCGCCACCTGCACTTCCTGCAGGCTCACCCAGCGCGGCGCGCGCACCACCAGCCCGTCCGGGCCGACCGCAAAACCGATCGTTCGGCGTTTGCCCCGCACGAACTCGTAGGCCACGATGGCGTCGCCGAGGCGGGCTTCGCGGTTGGCCCGCGGATGGCGGAAAACGGCCGGCGCCAACGGCTCGGCGCCCGCCACCGGGCGGTCGTACCCGGCGGGCGCGGGCGGCGCCGGTTCCTGCGGCGCAAACAGGTCCAGCGTCAGTTGCAGCAGCCGGTGCATCGGGGTGGCACCTAATGGTATGCCTCGGGATCGAGCCGGCGCATTTCGGTTTCGATCCAGGCCTCGACTTCGCGCATGAGTTCGTCCGGCTGGCGCCCGTGGCTGGAAATGGGTTTGCCAATCGACACATCGACGATTCCCGGCGTCTTGACGAAGGCCTTGCGCGGCCAGCACTTGGCGCTGGAAACGGCGATCGGGATCACCGGTGCACCGGTTTCAATCGCCAGGCGGGTGCCGCCCGATTTGTAGACACCCTTCTTGCCGCGGGCGATACGCGTGCCTTCGGGAAACATGATTATCCAGATGCCCCGGGCCAGCAGCAGCTTGCCTTGCGCCACCACCTTGCTGAAGGCGCGTGCGCGTTGCCCGCGGTCGATATGGATCATGTCCAGGCGCCCCATGGCCCAGCCAAAAAAAGGCACGTAGAGCAGTTCCTTCTTGAACACATAGGCCAGCGGATGCGGCATCAGCGTGGGCAGCAGAAAAGTCTCCAGCGTGGACTGGTGTTTGACCAGCAGCACGGCCGGGCTGGTAGCCCCGTCGGGCAGGTTGTCCATGCCCGTCACGCGCACCTGTATGCCCAGCAACACACGCGCGCCGCCGATGACCCATCCGAGCCAGCGCACCGCCATCCACCAAAGGGCCGTCCCGCGCACCCGCACCGATGCCAGCACCATGATGATGCCCCACGGCACCACCGTGACCAGCATCCACAACATGTGCAGCACGGAGCGCGCCAGGGCCCCCGGCGACGCCCTCGGCGGCCGCAGAATCGACGGCTTGGCGCTTTGTCCTGTCACAGCGCCGGCGTCGTTTTGCTCGGCTCCGGGCGGCCCACCAGGAACTCGGCAAATGCCGCGAGGTCCGCATGCACCCGGGTACCGACCGGAAAGGTGTCGGGCAAGGCCCGCCCGCGGAAGGCGGCGCCCTGTCCCGTCAACACCAGGTGCGGCTCGCAACCTGCGGCCACGGCTGCCAGCATGTCGTCGAGCGAATCGCCAACCGCCGGGATGCCGCTGAGTTCGACCCCAAAACGCTCACCGATCTGTTCGAACAGGCCCGGCTCGGGCTTGCGGCAATGGCAGCCCTCGTCGGGCGCGTGCGGGCAATAAAAGATGGCGTCCACCCGCGCGCCAGCGGCCGCGAGCATCTTGTGCATCCTGGCCTGGATCGCGTTGAGCGTGGCGACCTCGAACAGTCCGCGCCCGAGTCCGGACTGGTTGGACGCGATCACCACGTGCCAGCCGGCGTGGTTGAGCCTGGCGATGGCATCCAGCGCGCCGGCCAACGGCTGCCAGGCCTCGGGCGAGTCGGCCAGTTCCGCGCTTTCCTGATTGATGGTGCCGTCGCGGTCGAGGATGACGAGTTTCATGGCGTGCACGCTCAATGGGCGAGTCTGGACAGGTCGGCCACGCGGTTCATGGCGTTATGCAGGCTCTGCAGCAAACCCTGCCGGTACAGGCGCAGGTCGATTTCTTCGGCATAGACCATCACGTTGTCGAAGAAGGCGTCCACCGGCGCGCGCAACGCGGCCAGTGTCTGAAGCGAACCCGTGTAGTCGCCGGCTTCGAACTGCGCGTCGGCCCGGGGCGCCACCTGCCGCATGGCCGCGTACAGGGCGATCTCGGCTGGTTCGCGCAGCAGGATTTCGCTCACATGCGGGTCGACGTCCAGCGCCTTCTTGAGGATGTTGCCGATACGCTTGTTGGCAGCGGCCAGGGCCGGTGCTTCAGGCAGGGTGGCGAAGGCACGCACGGCAGCCAGGCGCTTGGGGATGCTCGCCCATTCGGTCATCTGCCGGGCGTAGATCGCGGCATCCACCTCCGCGGCGGAAAAGCCGCTGTCGCGCAGGTAACCCTTGAGACGTTCGACCAGGAACTCGTCGAGTGCGAGGCACTGGTCCTGCAGCAGTCCGGGCGGGAAAGCCGCGAAGCCGGCCCGGGTCAGGCTGTGCAATGGCAGCGGCAGGGCGCGCTCGACCAGCATGCGCACGACCCCCAGCGCATGGCGGCGCAAGGCGAACGGGTCCTTGTCGCCGGTGGGCAGGTTGCCGATGCCGAACATGCCGACCAGCGTTTCCATCTTGTCCGCCAGCGCCACGACCACGCCAACTGCATCGCGCGGCAGTTCGTCGCCCGCGAAACGCGGCTTGTAGTGGTCTTCAATCGCCCGCGCGACCGCGTCACCGAGTCCGTCATGGCGGGCATAGTAACCGCCCATGATTCCCTGCAGCTGCGGGAACTCCCCCACCATATCGGTCAGGAGATCGGCCTTGGCCAGTCGAGCCGCGGTGTCTACCGAAAGCGCGAGTTGCTCTCCCCCCAACTGGTGGCCGATCACCCGGGCAATTGCGCGCACGCGCTGCGTGCGTTCACCCTGGGAACCCAGTTTGTTGTGGTAAACCACCTGGTCGAGCGCCGCCGTGCGCGATTCGAGCGTCCGGCGCCGATCCTGGTCGAAAAAGAACTGCGCGTCGGCCAGCCGCGGACGCACCACGCGTTCATTTCCGCCGACCACCGCGCTGGTGTCGGACGGACTGATGTTGCTGACCACCAGGAAGCGGTTGCTCAGCTTTCCGGCGGCGTCGAGCAAAGGGAAGTATTTCTGGTTGGCCTTCATCGTCAGGATCAGGCATTCCTGCGGGACTTCCAGGTACTGCTCTTCGAAGGCGCACGCCAGCACGTTCGGCCGCTCGACCAGCGCCGTGACTTCGTCCAGCAGCGCCGGATCGGACTCCACCCGCACTGCGCCGCCCAGGCGAACACACGCCAGATCGAGCTGGCGGACTATTTCTGCCCGGCGTTCGCCAAAGCTGGCGATCACCGCTCCGTCGCGCGCGAGCGCGGCTGCATAGTCATCGGCGTGCGCGAGCACCACCGGGGCCACGGGCGCCTCGAAGCGATGCCCGAGCGTGGTGCCGCCAGCCTGCAGGCCCAGCGCGTGCACGGGCACCACCTCGGCGCCATGGAGTGCCACCAGGCCATGGGCCGGACGCACGAAACTTACGCTGCTCCAGCCCGGAAGCGCACATCCGGCCTGCAGCTGGTAAGTCATGACCTTCGCAATCGGCAGCTTGGTGATCGCGTCGGTCAGGGCGTGTTGCAGGCCTTCGGCAAGCGTTGCACCTTTGGACACGCTGTCCAGGAACAAGGCTTCGACCTTGCCGTCCATGGCCCGGCGCAAGCGCGGCAGCACCGACGCGTCGACGCCAAGGGACAGCAGTTTCTTCTGCAGGGCGGGCGTGGCGGACCCCAAGGCATCTAGACCCACACCCACGGGCATCAGTTTTTGCGCCTGCGCCTTGTCGGCGGCACAGGCCGCCACGTCGCGCACGTGGACCGCCAGGCGCCGCGGAGTAGCAAAGGTGGTATGGCCGGACCGGCCTGTGATGAGGCCGTGTTCCAGCAGGCCCTGCGTCAACGTCCGGCTGAACGCGTCGCCCAGGGCTTCGAGCGATTTGGGCGGCAGTTCCTCGACCAGCAATTCCACCAACAGGTTGTGGGTTGTCATGCTTGTTCCGTCACCGCCACGCGTGCGGCCTTCTTCGTCATTTGTCCAACCCATTCACGCGGCGCCAAGGGAAAGCCAAGCCGCTCGCGACTCTCGAAATAAGCTTGTGCCACGGCGCGCGCCAGATGGCGAATACGCCCCATGTAGGCTGCGCGCTCGGTGACACTGATGGCGCC
>JANMYG010000201.1:0-1891 GCA_031381865.1 Betaproteobacteria bacterium
ATACCAGCAACATCTTTGCCATCCTGGGCCTGCGCGCGCTGTACTTCGCGCTCGCGGCGATGATCCACCGCTTCCAGTATCTCAAGTACGCGCTGGCGCTGGTGCTGGTGTTCATCGGCTCCAAGATCTTCCTGGTCGGCATCATCGGCAAGATCCCGCCTGCGGTCTCGCTCGGCGTGACCTTTGCACTGATCGCGGGTGGCGTGGCGGTATCGCTGTGGAAGACCCGCGGAAATGTCGCCGTGGCCTCCGGGCCGGCCTGAGCGTGCCGGCGCAGCCCCGATGAAGGAATTCCTCGACCCCGCCCTGCTCTTCTTCGTGTTCGGCATCACCGCCGGTGCGCTGCGCTCCAACCTGGAGATCCCGCCGCCGATCGCGCGTTTCCTGTCGCTGTACCTGCTGATGGCGCTGGGGCTCAAGGGCGGCTTTGCGCTGGCGCAATCCGGCCTCACGGCCGAGGTGGCGGTGACGCTGGGCAGCGCGATCGCGTTGGCGGTGGTGGTTCCGGCGCTCGGCTACCTGGTGCTGCGCCGCGTGCTCAACGGGTTCGACGCAGCGGCGGTTTCGGCCACCTACGGCTCGGTCAGCGCAGTCACCTTCATCACCGCGGTGCAGTTCCTGGATACGCACCACATCCCCTACGGCGGCCACATGGCAGCCGCAATGGCGCTGATGGAGTCGCCCGCGATCATCATGGCCGTGTTGCTGGCGAACATGGTGCGCAATCGGCAGGCTGCGTCCGACCCGCGGGCATCTCAGGCCGGCATGCCAGTGCAGAGCGCCATGCCGCTGCGCCGCGTGATGCACGAAGCGCTGACGGACGGCGCGCAATTGCTGTTGCTCGGCGCCATGGTCGTGGGTATCCTGAGTGCAGACGCCGGCCAGGCGGCGATGAAGCCGTTTACCGGCGACCTGTTCAAGGGCATGCTGGCCTTCTTCCTTCTGGACATGGGCCTGCTGGCGGCGCGCAACATGGGGCAGCTGCGCGGCACCTCGCCCTGGTTGCTGGCTTATGCCGTCGTCGGGCCCCTGGTGCATGCCGGCATGGCGCTGCTGCTGGCCCGCGCCACGGGCATGTCGCCGGGCAACGGCGCGCTGTTGATGGTGCTGGCGGCGAGCGCCTCGTACATCGCGGTGCCGGCGGTGGTGCGCCATGCCATACCCGAGGCCAAGCCCTCGCTCTACTTCGGACTGTCGCTGGGACTGACGTTCCCGCTCAACATTCTGGCCGGCATCCCCTTGTACGTGGCCACCGCGCGCTGGGCGCTGGGTTGAAGAAAGCGATGCCCGTGCCTGCAGGAGGATGATGTCGTAGCGCCCCTGCCCCGTCGCCGCCTGCCTTCGCGGCAGCACCGACTTGCCGGTGCACTCGCTCAGGCCCGCCAGGAGCTGGCTTTCCTCGTCTAGGAACATCTCGGTCACCTTGGGCGAGGCGACCACGCGGAACTCGCGCGGGTTGAACTGCCGCGCCTCGCGCACCATGTAGCCTTCAAGGCGGGGCTTATCGACGATGGCGAACGCTGGCCGACTTGCGCGAGTCGTTCGAAGCGTCCGATCTGCCAATCACAGTGGACGTTGTCGACTGGGATGCCTGCACCGAGCAATTCCGCAATCTGGTGGGCGCGCAGCTTGTGCGTATCGATTGAAGCACCGAGCCATGCACAAGCCAGCAGCAACCGCACTGATGCCGACTCCGAAGCTCGCCAAACTGCACGGCCATTGATACCCGCGATCAGGGCAGCGCCGTCACCGCCTCTGCCTCGATCTCCACCCGGTAACCGTCCCCGATCAGCGCGCCCACCTGCAGCAGCGTGTTCGCCGGGCGGATGCCGCCGAAATACCTGCCGTGCACGGCGCTCACGGCCTGCCAGTCGCTGGCATGGCTGAGGTA
>JANMYG010000214.1:0-2517 GCA_031381865.1 Betaproteobacteria bacterium
TGCGCCAGTGCCGCCTCGTTGAGTTTGGCGCCGGGCGGGTATTCGCCGGCAAGAATGGCGCGTTCGATCTCCTGCTGAACCACCATCGTCAGGGAATTGTTCTGCAACAGGGCGATGGTCGGGTGCAGCACGAGATCGAACGCGCCATTCTTGCCGGCGAATACCCGCCCGGCGCCAAACTCAACGAGGCGGCACTGGCGCAGAAGATGGGGGTCTCGCGCGGCCCGGTGCGCGAGGCCTTCCGCATGCTCGACGAAGCCGGGCTGGTGCGCACCGAGAAAAACCGCGGCGTCTTCGTGCGCGACATTCCGATCGACGAGGCGATCGAGATCTACGAGCTGCGCGCCGCCATGGAGGAATCCGTCGGCCGGCGCCTGGCGCTGCAGATGACCGACGAACAACGTGCGCAAGCGGAGTCGCTGGTGCATGCGATGGAAGAAGCGGTCCGCGCGCGCGACGCCCACCGCTACCACCTGCTCAACCTGCAATTCCACGACCGCCTGGTGGAGATGGCGGGCAACCGCAAGCTCACCGCGATCTACCGCAAGCTGGTCAACGAGATCTCGCTGTTTCGGCGCATCAACCTGGCCAACGAAAACCAGCTGCCGGCTTCCGCGCAAGGCCACTGGGAAATGTTGCGTGCCATCGCCAGTGGCCAACCCGAGGTGGCCGGGCGGGCGATGTTCGAGCACGCCATCCAGAGCAAGAACCGCATGCTGGACAACGAGGCGCGTCGGCGCACCGACACCCCCGCCACCAACCACTGATGCTGAAAGAACCCCATGTTGCAAGTGAACAACCGCAGCTACCGGCTGCCGACCGTGCCCACCGTGGTGGTGTGTGTGGACGGATGCGAACCCGACTACCTGGGCCAGGCTGTCGGCACCGGCCACATGCCATGGCTCAAGCGCGCGCTGTCCACCGGCACCGGCCTGATCGCCGAGTGCGTGGTGCCGACCTTCACCAACCCCAACAACCTGTCGATCGTGACCGGTGCCCCGCCCAGCGTGCATGGCATCTGCGGCAACTACCTGTATGACACCGCCACCGGCACCGAGGTGATGATGAACGACGCCAAGTGGCTGCGCGCACCCACGCTGTTCGCCGCGCTGGCCGAGGCCGGCAAAAAGGTGGCCATCGTCACCGCCAAGGACAAGCTGCGCAGCCTGCTGGGCCACAAGATGTCCAGCGGCATCTGCTTCTCGTCCGAGAAGGCCGACCAGGCCACATTGGCCGACAACGGCATCAACGACGTGCTGGAGCTGGTCGGCCGCCCGCTGCCCGGCGTCTACAGCGCCGACCTGTCGGAGTTCGTGTTCGCCGCCGGCGTGCGGCTGATGGAAAAACACCGGCCGGATGTGATGTACCTCTCCACCACCGACTACATCCAGCACAAACATGCGCCCGGAACACCCGGCGCCAACGCGTTCTACACCATGATGGACGGCTACCTGGGCCAGCTCGACGCCATGGGCTGCGTCATCGCGCTCACCGCCGACCACGGCATGAACGCCAAGGTCGCGATGGACGGCACACCCGACGTGCTCTACCTGCAGGACTGGTTCGACGCCTGGCTCGGCACGGCCAAGGCGCGCGTGATCCTGCCCATCACCGACCCGTATGTGGTGCACCACGGTGCGCTGGGCTCCTTCGCCACCGTCTACCTGCCCGACGGCGTGGATGCGGACGCGGCGTGCCAGCGGCTGCAACAGATCCGGAGCCTGGAAGTGGTGCTCACGCGCGCCCAGGCCGCCGAGCGCTTCGAGCTGCCGCCGGACCGCATCGGCGACATCGTGGTGGTGTCGCAGCGCTTCACGGTGATCGGCACCTCGGCGGCGCGGCACGACCTGAGCGCGCTCGAAGTGCCGCTGCGCTCGCATGGCGGAATCAGCGAGCAGCGCGTGCCGCTGATCGTGAACCGGCCCCTGCCGGGGCTGGACCTGCAGCGCCGGTTCCGCAACTTCGACGCCTTCGACCTGGCGCTGAACTACGCCCAGTAGGCACCACCACTTTTCAGGCGGCGACACCATGATCGAACAATTCATCCTCGACCAGCAACTCAATGCGATGCGCATCGCCGGCAAGAAGGTCGGCGCCGGGCGCTCCGCGGAGCGCAGCATCCCGGTCTTCAATCCGTATACGGAAAAGCAGATCGGCAGCGTGCCCAAGGCCACGCTCGACGAAGTGCGCGAAGCCTTCGCCATCGCTGCCGCCTACAAGCCCACGCTCACGCGCTTCGAGCGCGCCGCCATCCTGAACCGCGCGGCGGCCATCAGCACCCGGCGCATCGACGAGGTGGCGGCGCTGATCTCGGCCGAGGCCGGGCTGTGTTTGAAGGACGCCATCTACGAGGCCGGGCGCGTGAGCGACGTGTTCCTGTTCGGCGCCAACGAGGTGCTCAAGGACGATGGGCAGGTGTACAGCTGCGACCTCACGCACCACGGCAAGAAGCGCCGCGTCTATACCCAGCGCTCGCCGCTGCTGGGCGTGATCACCGCCATCACGCCCTTCAACCAC
>JANMYG010000215.1:0-3999 GCA_031381865.1 Betaproteobacteria bacterium
ATGTGGACCAGGGTCTGCACGGTCTTGCCCAGGCCCATGTCGTCGGCCAGGATGCCGGCCAGACCGTGGGTGCGCAGGAACTGCAGCCAGTTCAGGCCCAGCAGCTGGTAGGGCCGCAGGGTGGCTTGCACGCTGGCGGGCATGGCGACCTCCGGCAACTCCGCCGCGCCACGCAGATGCTGCACCATCTTGCGCAGTGCGCCCGCGCCATCCCACACGGCGCCGTCCCCGAGCGCCGCACCGGTGCGCAGGGCATCCAGCCGCGATAGCCGCAGGCTGTCGCCGGTGAAATCATGGTGGCGGTCCCCCACCAGCTCCAGCAGTGCCGCCATCCAGGGCCGCAGCGTGTCAGTGGGCAGCCGGATGTAACCGCTGCCGTCAAGCGCCCGAAGGTAGATGTTGGCCGGCAAGTTCGGCAGGCCGGTTGCCGGATCAGCGTCGGACGCGGCGGCCTCGGCAATCAGGTCTGGCAGCCAGGGCAGGATGTTGTGGCGCTGGCCGTTGATTTCCATGCCCAGCGAGAGGTCGAACCAGGGCGAGGTGGCGCCTGGTTCGCCATCGTCGTCGTCAGCACCTTCGGCCCGCAGCTGCACGCAGAGCGTGTCGGCCCGGGTGATCCAGCCCTGCAGGGTGTCGTCTTGGGTCAGCTCGAACCCGGCCTCCCGCAGCACCGCGAAGTCGTCATCCGCCCAGCGCAGCCAGGCCTGCTGAGACTGGTCGGCGGCAATGCCAAAAACACCGGCTCCGACCGTCGACAATCCGAGCGCCGTCAGCCGGATCACGGCGCGACGCTCGGAATCAACATCGCGATGCAGCAACAGGCGCTCCTGCGGATTCTGAAGCACCACGGTGTTGCCTGCCCCGTCCCACCAACCGCGATGGCCGGCGTAGTCGAAGCGCAGGGTGGCCTGTATCAGCCCCTTGCGCGGCACCTCTGCCGGAGCAACCGGCGCCAGTTGCAGACGGGCCCGCGGCACGATGCCCGCCAGTGTGCGCAGTGCCTGCAACACGGGTGGTGGCGGGATCGGCCCCAGCGCCTGCATCAGTGCCAGCTGGTGCTCCTGCATCACCGCGGTGGCCAGCGCCGGGGCGTCGAACAATGCCGCCAGTCTCGCGGGCGGCATACCCTGGGAATCCAGCAAACCACATTCGCCATTCGCAGGATCCAGGTACATCAGCGGGTCGTTGTGGCAGATCCGCGCGGAGCTGTCGGCCACTTTGCCGTGCAAATGCCAGCTGGGCTCGGAGGCCCGGACCGTGCTGGTCTCGCGCCACACCCATTCCAACGCACGCAGCGGGCCCCACCGCACAGCCTGGCCGGGGCAGTCCTGGTCGTCCTTGACAAACAGACGCCCGGTGCCGGCCGCCTGCTCCAGGACCATTTGCCCGGCACGTCCCCTGGGCCGGCAGCTGATGCCGGTGGAATAGCTGTAGTGCAGCCGATGGTCTTTCGGCATCACTGCGATCAGCTGCAATACCTCGTGATCCGCTGGAGTGGCTGTGTCGTACACGGACTGGCCCGCGAAGGGCGGGTAGCGCACCAGCTTGGGCTTGCCCCAGTCCCCGTTGACCTTGCGCCTGCACACCGCGGCATCCAGTGACAGCTGCGGCTTGCCACCCGCCGTCTCGACGACCGACAGAAGGTAGACATAACACTCCGAGCGGTCGGGTGCCGTGCCGGTCTTGCCGGCGCCAGGAGGTCGCGATCCGGCCTGCGGTGCCGATGCACTGGCGCGGTCCAGGTCGCGCAACCAGTTCAGCAGCCGGCTTTGCGCCTTCAGTCGCGCGGCGTGTTGTTCGCGCGCTAACGTCGCCTGGCGTTCCACCTCGATCTCGGCGGCACTGCGCGGGGGTGCCGGTGCCTGCGCCACGGGCATGCCGCCCATCAGCCGCAGCCCCTGCTGGGCCGCTTTCAGCGTCAGCGCCACCCCGTGTTTGCAATGCGCGCCCACCGGGCATTCGCACAGCGAATCCCAGTGCGCCAACTGACCATCCGCCGTCAGGGTCAGCTCGATCGACACTTCATAGGCTTCGCGTTTGCTGCCCTGCACCAGGCCGAGCAGACGCCATGCGGCGCCGTTTTGCACGATGTCCAGTTCCAGCACATGCTGGCTGACATAAAGCGCCAGTCCGCGCTCCCATTTGCCCGGGTCTGTCAGCTTGGCGAGGGACCGGCCGTCGAACCAATGGCCTAGGTGTCGGGTGCTGGATTGCATATTCTGAGGGTTGCCTTTTTGCGCCGGTTCGGGCTGGCATTGTCTGGCAAGCAACACCGGCGGCGCACCCATGGAGCTCAGTACCCCAGCCGCTTTTCCACCACATTCTTCAGCGGCTCGCCGCGAAGAAAACGCTCCAGCATCTCCAGCTGCGGCTCGCCGGGGTCGGACAACACCATCAGCGTCAGGGGGGCGGCGGCCATGGGCATGTCTCCTTGTGCGGATCGCGGGGGCGCCTCAAAGCGCCGGTGCGCCCGACGTGATGCCCATGTCCTGCAGCGTCAGCGCCACCGCATGCACCGCCTGCTCCATTTCATCCGGGCCGATGGCACCGATACAGCCGACCCGAAAGGTGTCCACGGTGGTCAACTTGCCCGGGTACAGGATGAAGCCGCGCGCGCGCGCGGCAGCATAGAAGGTCTTGAAGTCGTAACGCGGGTCCGCCGGCGCATGGAAGGTCACGATGATCGGCGCCTGCACGGCCGGGTCGAGAAAGGGCTTGAAACCCAGCTTGGCCATGCCTTTGGAGAGCGCCTCGTAGTTGCGCGTGTAACGTGCGAGGCGCGCCGGCTGGCCACCCTCAGCCTCGAACTGCGCAATCGCCTCGTGCAGCGCCACCACCACATGCGTGGGTGGCGTGAAGCGCCACTGGGTGGTCTTTTCCATGTAGACGTACTGGTCGTACAGGTCCATCGCCAGCGACTGGCTGCGCCCTTCGCAAGCGTCCAGGATGGCCTTGCGGATGAACACGAAACCCATGCCCGGAACCCCTTCCAGGCACTTGCCGCTGGCCGCCACCAGCGCGTCGAAGCGGGTCGTTCGCACGTCGATCTCGAGCGCACCGAAGGAACTCATGGCGTCCACGATCAGGCCCCTGCCATGTTTTTCGCACAGGCCGGCCACTTCCTGCAGCGGGTTGAGCACACCAGCGCCGGTTTCGCAATGGATAAGGATCACATGGCTGATGCCGGGGTCCGACTGCAGCATCTGCTCCATGGCCGCCGCCGACACCGGGCGTGCCTCGTCGAAAGGCATCAAGGTGCAGCGCCGTCCCATCAGGCTGGTCAGGCGGGCGGCGCGCTTGCAGTAGGCCCCGTTGTCGAGCACCAGCACGTGGCCATCGCGCGGCACCACTGTGGCCACCGCCGCTTCCACGCTGAAGGTGCCGCTGCCCTGCAACGGCACCACCACATGCGAAGCGGCGCCGTGGATGATCGCCAGCAGGCTGTTGCGCGCGCTGGCGGTCACCGCGTTGAAGTCCGCGTCCCAGGAGCCCCAATCCCGGAGCATTGCCAGTTTGGTACGCAGTGTGGTCGTCAGCGGCCCGGGGGTGAGCAGGATTTTGTCTCTGTCCATGGGCGGATCCTTGCACTTTCATCAGGTTGGAACGGGAGCGGCTCCGACACGGCCCGCCACGGTTCAGTTTGCCAGGCCGCATCCCGAACCCACGTGTTGTGATGCCGGGGTCGACCCGGCATCCATGGATTGCGGGTGCTGCAGCCCCGGACCCGATCCGGGGCCGAAATGACAGTGGTAACGCGGACAGTATTGGCGCTGGCCCGATTTGACTTTCCCCGCGTTACTTTGTCAATTGTTTTTTGTAAATTGTTGACAATATATTCGATTGTGGTCCAATGGCCACCATGAGCGCCGCGCTGCACCCGACCATCGCCCTGTTGCAAAGCAATTCCCTGACGATGGTGGTTCAGCAGGAGATCGAACGCGCCATTCTTGCCGGCGAATACCCGCCCGGCGCCAAACTCAACGAGGCGGCACTGGCGCA
>JANMYG010000259.1:0-2828 GCA_031381865.1 Betaproteobacteria bacterium
GGCTCCCTTCGACAGGCTCCCTTCGACAGGCTCCCTTCGACAGGCTCCCTTCGACAGGCTCAGGGCGAACGGACATTGACTTGTCATCAAATTGGGAAAGATCAATAACTCCGTTCTCCCGTAATCCCGTTGATCCCGCGCCGGGGCACTTGTAACGCTCTGACGCTGCGGCCGGGTTTACTTTTCTTTACCGCCCCTTCAATCGCTGCGACGGACCGCGCCATAAACTGCGTCCCATGACCGAGCGCCTGCTGATGATCGAAGACGATGCCCGCCTGGCCCAGATGGTTTCGCAATACCTCGGGCAGTCGGGATTTTCGGTCGCGCTGGCCAGCGACGGGAACAGTGGCCTGGCGCAGTTGCAGGGCGGCAACGCCGGCGCGCTGCCCAACCTGGTGGTGCTGGACCTGATGTTGCCCGACATGGATGGTCTCGAGGTGTGCCGGCGCATCCGCGCCCTGCCCGGCGCCGCGGCGCAGATCCCGGTGCTGATGCTGACCGCCAAGGGAGACCCGATGGACCGCATCATCGGGCTGGAGATCGGCGCCGACGACTACCTGCCCAAGCCCTTCGAACCACGCGAATTGCTGGCGCGTATCCGCGCCGTGCTGCGCCGCCACGCACCGGGTGCTGCCGCGCCCACCAAGCTGCTGCGATTCGGATCGCTCGAGATCGATGGCGATGCGCGCAGCGTCACCGTGTCGGGCAAGCCGTGCGAATTGACGTCCTACCAGTTCGACCTGCTGGTCGCCCTGGCCGAGCGCTCGGGCCGGGTGCTGTCGCGCGACCAGATCATGGAAGCCGTGCGCGGCCGCGAGCTCGACGCCTTCGACCGCTCGATCGACGTGCACATGGGACGCATCCGGGCGGCGATCGAAAACGACCCGAAGAACCCGAAGCGGATCCTGACCGTGCGCGGCGTCGGCTACGTGTTTGCGCGCCAGCAGGACTGACGCCGTACGCGCACGCCCATGCATACGCCGCTGCACCAGCGCCTGTACCTGCGCATCTGGCTGGCCGTGGTGGCGAGCGTGGTGGTGTTGGCCGTTCTGGCCGGCTGGCTGTCGCGCCTGGAGTCCGAACACGAACGCGCCCAGCGGCCGGGGCGCGAGATCGTGCTGCGCAACGAGGCCGGCGAGATCGTAGGGCAGGCACCCGCCAGGCCAGTCCGCGGGGAACAAGGGCCGGAATTCCAGGTCAGGATGCAGGATGGCCAGATGCTGGTCATACAGCTGCCGCGCCCCCCCAGTCGTGCACCGGGCATGGCGTCAGGCATGGCGCCGATGGGGCCCATGCGCCTGCCGTTCAGCTTCGCGTGGATGCTCGGCCTGGTGGCCTTCGCCGTGGCGCTGGGCACCTACCCGGTGGTGCGGCGCCTGACCAAGCGGCTGGAGGCGGTGGAGCTCGGTGTCAAGCAATGGGGCGACGGCGACCTGTCGCTGCGCCTGCCCGAACACGGCCACGACGAGGTGGCCGCGCTGGCCCGGGGCTTCAATGCCGCGGCCCAGCGGGTGCAGGCGCTGCTGCTGTCGCACAAGGCGCTGCTGGCCAACGCGTCGCACGAACTGCGCTCGCCGCTGACCCGCATCCGCATGGGGCTGGAGCTGATGGGTTCACAACCGGGCCCCGAGTTCAAGGACGAGATCAACCGCAACATCCAGGAGCTGGACCAGTTGATCGACGAAATACTGCTGGCCAGCCGGCTCGACGCCAGCGAAGCCGACATGGGAACGCTGGAGCCGGTCGACCTGATCGGGTTGGCGGCCGAGGAGTGCGCGCGCCTGGACGCCGAGCTCGAAGCCGGCGACCAGCCGGGCGGCCTGGTGGTGCAGGGCGTGGCCAGGTTGCTGCGCCGCGCCGTGCGCAATCTGCTGGAAAACGCCCACCGCCATGCCGCGGGGAAAGTGACGCTGGCGCTCCTGCAGGACCACGGCAGCGCCGTCATCACGGTCTGCGACAACGGGCCCGGGGTGCCGATCGCGCTGCGGGAACGGATCTTCGAGCCCTTCTACCGCCTGCCTGGCGCCTCGGAGCGTGACGGCGGCGTGGGTCTGGGCCTGGCGCTCGTCAAGTCGATCGTGGGCCGGCACGGCGGCACCGTGCGCTGTGAAGGCAGCCCGGGCGGCGGGGCCTGTTTCGTGGTGCGCCTGCCCCGGATTTCGGCCGGCGGGACGCCGAACCACTCCTGACAACCAAAAATATTTCCGGTTTTTGGAAATATGACGCGGCAGCCCTTCGGGCCGACGATGACCAAACCATGGCGCTACCGCTAGAGTTGCGGCTAACTGCTGTCACAGTTCACGTCCGATCAGAACATTGGCGCAAAAGCCCGAAACGCCAACCAGCGCCGGCGCGATTCCAGAGTTTCCAACGACGTACCTTCGGGGACTTTCAAAAGCCACCGCGAGGTGGCTTTTTTTTGCTTTGCGGAGGTTTACCCGCATCGTTGCCCGAGAAACGCCGGAAACCCGATACTGCTGCGGCCTTCGTTGGTTCTGCGCGTGCCCACAATGGATCGACGGGACCCCGTCGATGCTGCCCGATGGTGGGCGGCACCCGGCCCTTTGCGGTCGTTCGTCATCCCGGCGCAGGTTGTCGTAACGGTCACGGTTGCCCTCCCATCAGAGGTTGTCATCCCGGCGCAGGCCGGGATCCACGCTTGCACGTGTCGTCGCTGGTGGTGCCGGGATTTCGGCCTCCCCGCGCCGCGCCAGCCGCTGCCCGGCGTTGGCTCACACTGGGGCGGTCTGCGCTGAACGCGTCGACTGCCCTGCGGTGCTCGCCCAGGGGTCGCATCGCGGAACTCGCTGCGTTCGCTGCGCTCTCTG
>JANMYG010000307.1:0-1541 GCA_031381865.1 Betaproteobacteria bacterium
CCGCGTTGATCATGGAGAACGTGGTGGTGGACCTGGGCGCCTACGTGCGCCACGCCAGGGAGGTCTGGGGCTACCGCAAGATCGTGCTGGCCGGCTGGTCGGGTGGTGGTTCACTGGCGTTGTTCTACCAGTCCCAGGCCGAGCGCCCGACCGTCACGCACACGCCGGCGGGCGACCCGTGCCACATCATCGACGCCGGGCTGATTCCCGCCGACGGCTTCATATTCCAGGCCGCGCACGTGTCGCGGGCGGCCGTGCTGGCGGACTGGATCGACCCCTCGGTGCAGGACGAGAACGACCCCGACGTGCGCGATCCGGAACTCGACCTGTACCACCCGGACATCCGCCCGCCGTATTCGACCGAATTTCTCGCGCGTTTCCGCGCCGCGCAACTGGCGCGTGTGCGCCGGCGCACCGAGTGGGTCCGCCGCACGCTCGACCAACTGCGCGCCCGGGGCGGGTTCGAGATGGAGCGCGGCTTCGTCACCCACCGCACCATGGCGGAGCCGCGTTTTCTCGATGCGTCGATCGACCCCAACGACCGGCCGATCGGCAGCTGCTTCATGGGCCATCCCGAGACGGTCAACAGCGGCCCGGTCGGGTCGGCCCGCTTTTCGACGCTGCGCTCGTGGCTGTCGCAATGGTCGATCGACGACACCCATGCGCATGGTGAAAAATGCGCGGCCCATATGTCGGTGCCGATGCTCGCGATCGAGCACAGCGCCGACGACGCGGTGCCGCAGCCGCACACCCACCGCGTGTTCGACGCCTGCGCCAGCGCCGACAAGCGCATGCACTGCCTGCGCGGCGCCAACCATTACTTCGTGGGCCAGCCCGAACTGCTCGCGCTGGCTGCGCGCACCTGCCTGGGCTGGATGCGCGAGCGCCGGCTCATGGTCTGATCGGTTGATCCGGTGGAACGGGTTTGGCCGGTTTCGGCGCGTTGGCCGATCTGGCTGGTCCGGCCGGTTTGGGTCTTCCAGCCGGCGCCGCCGCCACGGTCGGTCTGTCGGTCTGCGTCGCTTCATCCTGCGCCAGGTTGGTGATCATCGACAGCAGCACCCGGCGCGTGGTCGCCAGGTCGGCGGGCTTCACGCCGCGCGCGCTGATGCGGTTGGTCTCCTCGGCCAGCGGCACCAGGCGCGCCTTGAGCGCGCGGCCCGCGGCGCTGAGGTGCACGTAGACGTTCTTCCTGTTGTGCGCAACCTGCTGGCGCGTGATGTAGCCCAGCGCTTCCATGGCCTGCATGGCCGCGAAGGTGGTGGGTTCCATGACCCCCGCGCGCACGCTCAGTTCCTTTTGCGTCAGGCCGTCGGTCTCCCACAGGATGCGCAGGAAGCTCCAGTGCCCGAACGGCACCCCGTGTTCGGCTAGCCGCAACTGCAGTGCGCGGCGGAACGCCCGCTCGGTGTCGCGTACCAGGTGGGCCAGCCGGTCGTTCGGCACGGCTTCGCGCCAGTGGCGAAGGATGTCGCGGGTTTCGGCCTTCATCGCGCGCCTGGCACCGCCACCTGCCACTGCATCACGGGCCGGCTGGCGCT
>JANMYG010000380.1:0-2249 GCA_031381865.1 Betaproteobacteria bacterium
ACCGGACTGGCCGATCCGGGACCGGTGGCACAGACCTTTTTCATGGATGACGAAATCGCGGAGAGTTATCTGCTCGACTCGATCCTGACGCTGGTGGACGCCAAACACGCAGCGGGCCAACTCGACGACCGCCAGGAAGCACGGCGCCAAATCGGCTTCGCCGACCAGATCTTCATCAGCAAGACCGATCTGGTGGCCCAGGACGAGGTGGAAGCGCTGATGCACCGGATCAGGCACATGAACCCGCGCGCGCCCCAGCAGCCGGTGCATTTTGGCGAAGTCGCGTTGTCCGATGTGTTCGATCTGCGCGGATTCAACCTCAATACCAAACTCGAGATCGACCCGGCGTTCCTGAGCGACGACGGCCACGACCATGAGCATGCGCACGGCGAGGATTGCGATCATCCCTCGCACCAGCGCGAAAGCGGCCACCACCACCACCACGATGACGACGTGAAAAGCTTCGTGTTCAAGTCCGAGCGGGCCTTCGACGCCGCGAAGCTGGAAGATTTCCTGGGCGCGATTGTCAACATCTACGGCCCCCGCATGTTGCGTTACAAGGGCGTGCTGTACATGAAGGGGACCGACCGCAAGGTCATCTTCCAGGGCGTGCACCAGCTCATGGGCAGTGATCTCGGGCCGCCATGGAAGGCAGACGAGACGCGTTCGAGCAAGATGGTCTTCATCGGGATCGACCTGCCCAAGGACATCTTGCTGCAGGGTATGGAGCAGTGCCTGGTGTAATTGGTGGATGCCAAAGCGGGCGTCTTTGGCCCTCGACAGTGCCGATTTTTCGGTTTATGGTTTTTGCCACGATAAGCCTGTACACTCGCGCGCCGAAGAGAAGCATCGGGCCGGGTCGTGGTGGGCCTACATTGAGCGCGCAGTTGCGCCTGGCATTGGTCGACTCGGGCCGCTGCGGCATGGTTCGAACAGTGAAACGCATGCGCGGGAAGATCCCGCGAGGAGTGATGAATTGAAAGCAAAGCCAGGGATAACCAAACTGCCATCCAAGCCCCAGGCCAAAGCCCCGGACAAGGCCCGCAAAGCGGCTGCGAAGACCGTGCCGGCCAGGTCGGTCAAGACGGTCGCGCCGGCAGTCGGCAAGAGCCCGGCCAAGACCGGCAAGGCGGCAGCGCCCAAAGTAGTATCCAAACCGGTGGCCCGCGTGGCCGCCAAACCGAAGGCTGCCGCCAGCAAGACGCCAGCGCCTGCGCCAAGGAAGCCCGCTGTGCCTGCAAAGCGACCCGCTGCCGCAGTTCCTGCGCGGTCCGATCCAAGGCCAGTTCAGGCGAATGCCGTGGCAGCCACCAAAACCAAAACCCTCGAAAAGCCGGCAGTCGCTGGACAATCCGTCAGCCACGTCAGCCACGTCAGCCACGTCAGCCACGTCAGGCAAGAACCCCGTCCGGCCCCATTGGTCGTCGCTCTGGCTCCTGCTCCGGCTCCGGCGGTAGCGCAGAGACCGGGGCGTCCATCGTCCCGGCTTGCCTCGTTGACGGTCCCGTCGATGGCGCAATCGATCGCATCGACAGCGGCAAAGGCCAGTTACTCGCAGTTGGCTACAGCGCCGCTGATCATCCCGCCGCTGCCATCGGCAACAAAGAAGGATCCGAAGCTGGCCAACAACTGGAAGACAAAACCGGTCGACCAGCTGACCGACTCGGAGCTGCTGGCGATGCCCGACTCGGAATACATGAACGACAAGCAAATGGCGGCATTTCGCCTGAAGCTGGCGCAACTCAAGCAGGAAATCCTGAACAGCGCGGGCGAAACCACCGAGCACCTGCGCGAGGATACGGTGGTTGTGCCCGATCCAGCCGATCGGGCAACGATCGAAGAAGAACACGCGCTGGAACTGCGTACGCGTGACCGGGAGCGCAAGCTGCTGAAGAAGATCGAACAATCGATCGCGCGCATCGACGCCGGGGACTACGGTTATTGCGACGAAACCGGCGAGCCTATCGGCGTCGGCCGCTTGCTGGCAAGGCCAACGGCGACCTTGTCGCTGGAAGCCCAGCAACGGCGTGAACTCAAACAAAAGATGTTCGGGGATTGAGAGCGTGAGAGGTAATCCAATGCACCCGCGTGAGACCCCAAATCAGGTTCAATCTAGGCGCAAAGCGCAGCCGGGGTTGGGCCCCGGGGAGGCTTTGCAACAACGAGTGGGCCAGTTTTGGGGCCTCACCCGCAGGGCCGGGGCACCCAAGGGCGCTGGGGGGTGTTGCGCCGGTGGCCAAGGCAGCAGC
>JANMYG010000396.1:0-14160 GCA_031381865.1 Betaproteobacteria bacterium
AAGAAGATGTCGTTGAGCGTCTTGTTGTGCACGAACACCGTGGCCAGCAGGATGGCCACCAGGTTGCCGAGCAGGAAACCACCGGCGGCTTCCATCGCCGTCGGAATCAGGTTGTCCAGCAGCACGGCACGCTTGGCGTACAGCGTGTCGAGCACCAGGAAGGGCGAAGGCGCGATGAAGGGCTTGACCTGAAAACCCTCCACGATGGCCCACCAGACGAACAGCAGCACGAACACACCCAGCGCGGGCATGGCGCGGGTGCGCCACAACTGGCGGCGCAGGTGCGCGCGGTACGCTTCGAGGTCGGCGTCGTGTCCGGGCGGCGCTGCCGGCAGGTCGAGTGCGCTGGTGTTCATGGATGTCCTTCGCTCTGCGAGCATCGGTGCGGAGCACCTTCGGGCGGCCTTGATTTGTGCATGGTGCGGCCTCGGTCAGCAGACTTCCAGTACCCGGCGCAGCCTGGCGGTGAGCCGGACGAACTCGGGTGTTTCGCGGATGGCCAGCGTGCGGTCGGCAGGCAGGGCGACCGGCACGATCTCCTGCACCCGGCCAGGGTTGGCGGCCAGCATCAACACCCGCTGCGCCAGGAAGGCGGCTTCGTAGATGCTGTGCGTGACGAACAGCACCGTCATGCCCAGCTCGCGCCAGACGCGCAACAGCTCTTCGTTGAGCCGGTCGCGGGTGATCTCGTCCAGCGCACCGAAGGGCTCGTCCATCAGCAGGATGCGCGGGTCGGTGACGAGCGCGCGGGCGATCGACACCCGCTGGCGCATGCCGCCGGAGAGTTCGTGCGGATAGGCGTTCTCGCTGCCCTTGAGGCCCACCAGCTCCAGCAGCTCACGCGGCGTGGCGCGGGCGGCCTTGCTGCTCTGCGTCCTGCCCTTGGCCACTTCCAGCGGCAGCTCGACGTTCTGCAGCGCCGAGCGCCACGGCAGCAAGGCCGCGTCCTGGAACACGAAACCGATGTCGCGGCGCAACCGCGCGGTGTCGGGCGTCACCCCCAGCACCTGTACCGCGCCCGAGGTCGGGGCGATCAGGTCGGCCACCACGCGCAGGAACGTCGACTTGCCGCAGCCCGAGGGCCCGAGCAGGCTCATGAACTCGCCCTCGGCGATGTCCACACTCACGTTCCTGAGCGCGGTGACGCTGCGCCTTTCGGTGAAAAAACGCACCGAAATATCGCGGCAGCTCACGGCGATGCTGGCGCTGCCGGGCGCGCTGGCGCCGGGACGGGCAACGGAAGGCCCTTGCGCGGTCGGCGCAATCGAAGGGGACGCGATCATGGTGGGGCGCCGGGGTGGCCGGTCAGGAATTGCGCAGGCGGTATTCGCGCGTGGCGTTCAGGATGTCCATGGTCATCACCTCGTCGACCTTGGGTACGCGTTTGGTGAACTGGCCCAGGTCGGCGTACTGCTGGATCTGGTCCTGCCAGACCGCGCGCTCCATGGCGCCCCAGCCGTTGTTGAAGGTGTTGGCGTTGTAGGCGTAACTCATCAGCGAGTCGATGGCCTCGCGCTCGTCCGCGCGGTTGAGGTTGGGGTATTCCTTGAGCAACAGGTCGGTGGCCGCGTCGCGGTTCTTGTTGGCGTAGGCCCAGCCGCGCGCGGTGGCGCGCAGGAAGCGCACCAGCACTTCGGGCCGGCGCAGGATCATGTCGTTGGTGGCGTAATAGGGCAGGGCATACAGGCGCACGCCGGTGTCCCACAGGCGCAGGTCGACGCGATCGGCGCCCAGCGGCTTGAGCGCCGTGGTGTTGGTCTGCCAGCCGGTGACGGTATCGACCTGGCCGGTGAGCAAGGGCGTCATGTCGGCGCCGATCGGGATGATGGTCAGCGATTTTTCGTCGATCTTGTTCTTGGCCAGCAGCGCGCGCAGCAGCACCAGGCCGGTGGACTGGATGCCGATCTTCTTGCCCACCATGTCCTGTGGCGTGCGGATCGGGTTCTTCTTGAGCGAGAAGAAGGTGTAGGGATGCTGCTGCAATCCGGTGGCGAACACCTTGATCGGCAGGTCCTGCGAGACGGCCAGCATGTTCGACGGGCTGCTCGACACCTGGCCGACCTCCCAGCGTCCGGATGCCACGATCGCCACACCGTCGATGCTCGGGCCCCCGGGCTGGATCGCGAAGTCGATGCCTTCGGTGGTGTAGTAGCCGAGTTGTTTGGCCGCCACCTCGCCGATCTGGTTGCCGCCGGCGATCCAGCCGAGCTGCATGTTGACCTTGACCTTGTCCTGCGCCAGCGCCTGCATCGACAGCAGGGCGCCCGCGCCGGCCAGGCCGGTGGCGGCAGCACCGGCGCCAATCATCCGGCGGCGCGTGAGGTTGGTGGATTCGCTCATCTGGTTTCTCCTCGGGTTGGTAGGCATCGGTGCATTCTGATCACACTTGGGTGTGCCCGCAAGAGCCGATTTGTCTTATGCGTGATGCCAAAATTAGAGCGTGCGGAATGCCCCGCCGGCACGGGTCGAGCCCGCAACGACAAGTGGCGGGGTCAGGCGCGCAACACCCGTCCCGGGTTCATCAAGTTGTGCGGGTCCAGCGCCCGCTTGATGGCGTGCATCATGTCCAGCGCGACCGGTGACTTGTGGTGCGCGAGCTTGTCGACCTTCAGGCTGCCGATGCCGTGTTCGGCCGAGATCGAGCCGTCGAACGCGGCTACCGAATCGAACACCAGCGCATTGATGCGGGCCTCGTGGTGCAGCAGGAAGGCCTTCGCGTCCGCGCCGGCGGGGGCCTGCACGTTGTAGTGCAGGTTGCCGTCGCCCAGGTGGCCGAAGTTGACCAGGCGTATGCCGGGCAGTTCCTGCTGCAGCAGCGCGTCGGTAATAGACACGAACTCCGGGATGCGCGATATCGGGATCGAGATGTCGTGTTTGACGTTCAGGCCTTCCAGCGCCTGCGCCAGCGGAATGTTTTCGCGGATCTGCCACAGCTGCTGCGCCTGCGCCAGGTTGGCCGCCACCACGGCGTCGGTGACGCAGCCCTGCGCCAACGCGGTCTCCAGCAGCCGCGCGAACTGTTCGCGCGCATGGCTCTCGGACTCGTGGTCGGAATTCTCCAGCAGCACGCACCAGGGAGTGGACAGGTACAGCGGCACGTCCTGCTGCGGGTAGTGGCGCGCCACGAGCCCGAGCGCGAACTGCCCCATCACCTCGAAGCCGGTCAGGCCCGCGCCCAGGTGGCGGTGCGCCAGCGCCAGCAGCGCCAGCGCCTGGTCGAGCGACGGCAGCGCGGCCCAGGCGGTGAGTTGCGCGGCCGGCAGCGGCACCAGCTTCATCGTTGCCGCGGTGATCACGCCCAGGGTGCCCTCGGAGCCGACGAACAGGTTGCGCAGGTCGTAACCGGTGTTGTCCTTGCGCAGCCCGCTCAGGCCGTTCCAGACCTCGCCGCGCGCCGTCACCACTTCGAGGCCCAGGCACAGGTCGCGCGTATTGCCGTAACGCACCACCTGGGTGCCGCCCGCGTTGGTTCCCAGGTTGCCGCCGATGGTGCAGCTGCCTTCGGCCGCCAGGCTCAGCGGAAACAGGTAGCCCGCCTGCTGGGCGGCGGCCTGCAGGTTCTGCAGCACACAACCGGCGTCCACCGTCATCGTCATGTTGGCGCCGTCGATGGCGCGCACGCTGTTCATGCGTCGCAGGCTCAGCACCACCTGGCGCCCGCTAGTGTCGGGTGTGGAGCCGACCACCATGCCAGTGTTGCCGCCCTGCGGCACGATGCTGACACCGGTGGTGTGCTGGCCTGCCGCGCACAGTCGCACTACCTGCGCCACCTCGTCGGTGTTGGACGGTCGCACCACCGCCAGCGCCACGCCGTGCACGCGTTTGCGCCAGTCCTGCTCCCAGGCGCCCAGGTCGGTGGCGGCATCTTCGTGCGTCAGCACGTGTTGCGGACCGACGATGCGGCGCAGCGCGTCGAGCAGCTCGGTGGTGGCGTTGGGCATGTTGGGTTCGGCCTGCATTTGCTGTGAAGCGACGACTCGGGATGCGATCGACCCGACGGCTGGCTCAGGGCGAATGGAGAACCGATGGCGCTGCCGCCACGGCGTGGCGCAGGCGCAGGCGCACATGCAGGGCACAGGCCGCGAACAGCAGCAGGCACAGCAGCACCTCCAGCAGGGCCAGCCATGCGCCCGGCGCGCGGTCGCTCCAGGCCCGCACCACGCCCTCGGTGAAGTAGACCCACACCAGCAGGCTGACCCAGCGGTAGGTGTACATGCGGTTCTTCAACAGGCCGGCCAGCGGAATGCACAGCGGCAGCACCTTGAGCGCGAGCCACGAGCCGCCGGGCCGGATCGGCGCCAGCCACAGCTCCCACGCCAGGCCGAGCACGATCAGTCCGAGCAGGCTCGCCACCGCCAATACGCGTGTCATGGGAACACCGGAGTCTTGTGAAGTCATTGCAGTGGCATCATAACGAGCATGCGTTTCCCCTTCGACATCGGCGCGTTTGCCCGCGGCCTGGCCAGTTTCCCCTGGAAGAACACCTACGACACCCTGCTCGAACGCTTTCGCGAAGACCGGCTGGGCCTGACGGCGAGCAGCCTCACATTCACGACCACGATCGCGCTGGTGCCGCTGATCACGGTCGCGCTGGCGGTGTTCTCGGTGTTTCCGATGTTCGGCACGTTGCAGGTGGTGCTGCAGAAATGGCTGGTCGAGAGCCTGGTGCCCGACAACATCGCGCGCCAGGTGCTCGGTTACCTGACCCAGTTCGCAGGCCAGGCGAACCGGCTCAGCGCGCTCGGGGTGGCGATGTTGTTCGGCACCGCGCTGGCGCTGATGCTGACCATCGACCGCACGCTCAACGGCATCTGGCGCGTGCGCCAGCCCCGGCCGCTGGCACAGCGCGTGCTGGTCTACTGGGCCGCCATGACACTCGGCCCGTTGCTGCTGGGCGCCAGTGTCACGATGACCTCGTACGCGGTTTCCGCGTCCAAGGGGCTGGTGGGCGGGTTGCCGGGCGGGGTGGGCCTGCTGCTGGACCTGATCCAGTACGTGATGCTGGCCGGCGGCACCGCGGCGCTGTACCGCTACGTTCCCAACACCAGCGTCAAATGGTCGCATGCCTGGGCCGGCGGGTTGTTCGTGTCGACCACCATCGAGCTGGCCAAGAAACTGCTGGTGCTGTACCTGGGCAAGGTGCCGACCTACTCGGTGGTCTACGGCACCTTTGCCACCGTGCCGATCCTGCTGGTGTGGATCTACCTGGCCTGGCTGATCGTGTTGCTGGGCGCAGTCATCACCGCCTACCTGCCGAGCCTTTTATCGGGCGTGGTGCGGCGCAAGCCGGGCCCCGGATGGCAGTTCCAGCTGGCGCTGGAGACGCTGCAACTGCTGCACCGCGCGCGCGCCACGCCGGCCAGGGGCCTCAGTGTGGACCAGCTGGCCAATGCGTTGCGGGTCAGCCCGCCGGCGGTCGACCCGGCGCTCGAGGCGCTGGTCGCGCTGGACTGGATCGCGCGCCTGGACGAGGACCCCGATGACGCGCAGGCGCGTTTCGTGCTGCTGGCCGACCCCGACACCACGCCGCTCGAGCCGCTGCTGCGCTCCCTGCTGCTGCAACACACCGACAAGACAGCGAAGTTGTGGGACAGCCCGCGCTGGGCGACGGTGTCGTTGCGGGAGATGTTGTAGCGGCTGTGACCGCGCTTGCGCGAGCGGCCAATTGGCTTCGCGGCGCCGGACATAAAGATGGGCCGAAGGGTTCGCGCCGCGGGAATTTGTGGTCGTGATTGGCTGCGATGGGGAAGGCCTTTGACAAGCAACCGCGCTGCGCGCGCCCATTGCAGGGGCGGCTCTCGCCGCCGCTGCAATGGGCTCTGAGCTGCCTGCACGGCAGTGAACTCTGTCGGCAGCCACCACCGTGACGCTGACCACCAAATTTGGCACGCTGGAGTCCAAGGACGATCTAAAACGCCGCATCGATGTGGCCGCGTTATGCCCCGATCCAGCAGCTCGCGCTGTCGCCGCAATGCGGCTTGCCCAGCACGGCGCACGGCAACGACATCGCGGTAGAGGCGCAACGCGCCAAGCTGCGGCTGGTGGTGGAGACGGCCCGGGAAGTTTGGGGCTGACGCCTGGGCCAGCAAGTGGTCCGATCCGTCAATGCCGGATCAATATTCCAATCTTGATGCGCGGTTGGTGGCGACTGTGATGGACTGGATGTTCGCGCCGAATTGGGCGCTCGGAACACGCTTGTCACGGTTTTTCGATGCGAGACTTCACTGTAGGCCACCAGCCCGCAGCGCGTGAGAAGGTGCCAGGGATATCGCGTTGGAAGTTCGCGCGGACCGACTTGTTGCTGCTTAGATAGAGCCGGCCGTCGTGGATTGTCCATGCATATCACCACCGCCTCGTGAGTTCTGGCCCGATGCAACGCCCGGAGTGCAGAACCCGCCGAACTGCGGAGCGTACTTTTCTGGCGCTGCGACGAACATGTCGCGGTGCTCAGCGGACGAGAAGAACCATGTCATTGCGCTCCAGTTCTGTGTGAACTTTGACGAGCCGCGTACCGCGTCGTTCTTGACGAAGTAGGCAACTGGATCGTAGCCTTGGATCGCAACTGCCTCATCAAGGGAACTCCACGCCGGAAGCGCGTGGACATTGGTGATCACTGTTATGCCGACAAGAGCCAAGGTGCGGGAGAGAGTCGTCACGGTATTTCCTCCAACGGCGGTGTGACTACGACTGCGGTGAAAATTTTCCCTGACATCATTGCCTTCGAGGATGAGTGGGTTGATTACGAAAGGTCATCGGTAGGTCAATTTTCATGAGCAGGGGTGGGTCAATTTCCGTGAGCGCCAAAGCCGGAGGTTGCAAACTCATTCGGTGGGTATTCTTGGCACCGATTTGAGAATGTCCAAGGCTCCTTCAAATGCGCCGTCGTACAAGTTCTGGGCCAACCTTCGATAGCCCTCGGCGTTGGGATGCATGCCATCTGACGACGTCATTTCAGCTCTTCCCAGGACGCCCTCCATGGCGCCTGGCACGAACAGAACATGCTCCGGAAGTTCGCGAGCAATCTCGGCATGGAGTCCCTGCAGGGCATTCAGATAGTTCGGAAAGTTTTCTTGGTGTGAGCCAATGCCACCGAGTACCACCAAGACGCCACGCGCAGCGAGGTCCTTGACAATGGCTTTGATGTTCTCTTTGGTTGTATGCGTTGAGATTCCCCGCAGCGCGTCGTTCGCTCCCAGAATAAGGATGGCAACTTTCGGCTGGACTACCAGAACTTCCGGCAACGCCTCCAGCGCCACCGAAGTCGTGCGCCCTGAGGCGCCGAGGTTGCACACCTCGAAGCCAATCATCCGGGATAACACAGAGGGATAGCTTTCGTCCTTGCTGGCACCCAAGCCTTCAGTCAAGCTATCGCCATACGCCACGATTCGGCATTCCTGTGGCTGACGTATTGCCTGCGGTGGTCCAACCTTCAGCAGCAACTCGGCAAGGCGCAGCCGCCGGTTGTCACTGGACATTGACAAAAACTGATCGGGCTTTTGGCGCACCAACCTCACGTCGACCGTCGAATAGGTGGTAACGCGGCCAGGAGACTCTCCGTGTACCTCTCCGTACCCAGGCTTCACATGACTCTGCCAAGTAACTTTATTGAACATCCCGAAGTCGACCTGCGCGTCGCCGATCACCACGTCACCGTGGATGGTAGAACCAGTGCGCACCGCTGAAAACTGGTACACACCTGTCTTTGGTTCGCAGGAATACAGGTCGGCGTAGATGATCATCTTGCGAACAAATGTCTTGCCGATATCCGGCGGATAACAAAGATGCCATCCGCATTGGTTGGGCGCCTGCGGTGATGCTTTCAAATCCTCCGGAACTTTTGCCGCACAGGCTTCGGTATATACCACCGTACCATATGCCCCTTCAAATATCTCACCTCTGTACCCGAATGTTTCACCCGCCACAACGGGGCGGCCATCGCGCAATCGAATTACCCGCAAGACCTCCGGTTTTCTGGATGCCCCTGTATGTATGTACTGCGTGGTGCTAATCCACACGCTGCCAACGTCCGGTACGGTTGGCGCAGTGACAATAACCGAGCTTGCATTGGCGTCAAGCATTGCCGCGCAACCTGCGACGATGCAGCCAAGTATGCAAGCCAGTGCCAACCGGGCTGGGACCAAAAAAGCAGTCCATGCGCTGCCTTTTCTCATGGTTGAGCGGACTTGAAGTCGATGATCTCGGTAACGATATGGTGTTCCTGCCGCCCACCGTAGAAGTCTTTGTGCTCGCGTTTGATCGTTCGCTTCACCGCTGGCGCGTACCACACAGTTCGCTGTTGCACACCACTGCCCGTGAAGCTGCGCCCATTCCACCAACCAGAAATTTCTATTTGGAAGGCGTCATATTCACCCGACGCTGCTTTGATCCTCGCGAACGTCGTGATCTTCGCTTTCAAGTCGGAAGTACCACGCCCACCGCTGCTGTTGGTCCAGCTTTCCTCGATCTTGTAGGTCTTGCCAAGCTCCAGCGGAAACTGGACCTCTGAAGCACTTGCGGCGTCGTCAGCAGTCTTGTGGCCTCGTTGACCCGGCGCATCGACGTCGTATGCATAGCGCGCTAAAGGTCTCGCACTTTTTGCTTCGAACAAACGCCAATATGGGACGTTGTCAGCGCCCTTGCCCAATACCCAAACTTCTGTTTCGCTGACCCGATCGACCCGCTCGGTGAACACTGACGTTTGGCCCCGGCCACCGATATCCAAATCCTGCTGACGAAAACGCCACTCGTCGCCGACCTTGAACGCTGGCACATCGGTCCGCGGTTGCGCGTCCTGGGCCTTTGGTTCGGTGGTCAACATCAGAGTCAGCAGGCTGAGCACCAATAGTGTTGCTTTCACGTGGCTCCTCGTCGGTTTGGCGAGACCCTGGGGGTTGCCTCAGGACTCAAATCGCCGCAGCGTGTACGAATTAGTGTGTGTACGAATTAAAACACAAGGCCACAGTGGTCGGCATGTCTTCAGGCCAGCGATCTCAGTCGCCGCACTTGTCGCCTCGGGCCAATCGGGACACGGGGCCTGGGGTCCCTCTGTCTCTTGCCTTCGGCCGCACCGTGCGGCGGTTGCGGGAGGAGGCGGGCTGGACGCAGGAGGCATTTGCAGACTATTGCGGCTTTTTCCGGACCTACCTCAGTCGTATCGAGACCGGAAAGGCGAACCCAACGTTCTATGTGATCGATGTGATTTCGAAGGCAAACAACTTGCCGCCAAGCAAACTACTGGCCATGGCTGAGGAACATCAACTCATAAATGAAATTTCGTAACGAGCATCTGGATTTGTGCCGACAAGGTTTGCATGACCCAACTACCAGCCCGTTAAGACCAGGCCGGAAGTTTTCTGCGTCTCAAATACGTGCTTGGGGAGGCGCGCGAACAACGGCGAGTTCCGCCGCACCTTCCAGGCTGCTATCTTGCAGGAAAGACACGTGGGCATCGACATCGGGGCGGCTTCTCGGTCGACGCCGACGTGTGCATCGACAGTAAAGTCCTCGCAGGGCTGGAGCGACTGCTGCGCTCCCGTGCACTACATCCGTCGCGATGGGGCGGTTGCGCCGGCCACCGGTCAGAGCCTGAGCGACGATTCAGCGGGTGCCACGACCACGCCGTTTTCACCAATTGGAGCTAGTCGCGGCGTCGGTCGCGGCTCAATGACACGTTAGAGGCACGCGTCATGTGGGCGGCTCATGACCCGCCACGAATGCCCGCTTCGCTTTGCAGAACAGAACGTCTGGGCTTTAAGCGGAATGGCACTTATTTTGTCTGCCATGCGTGACCATGGATCTCGATCTTTCTTCGAGCCTGAGCGCGCGGAATTTTTAACGACGGGTATGGCTTGGGTCGCCACTTTCGCATTCGCGGCTCGACACGCCCGGGCCGATTGCCCACTCGGCAGCGGGCGATCATTGTGATCAATCGCCCGCAGTCCTTCGTGGCCGACAAGCCGCGCGAAATCTATTCGGTCCACAGTTGCACGGTGTGCTTGAAGCTCAAACCGCGCGGGTCCACGCTGGCATTGCTGGCGGCTTGCGCCATGAGTAGTCGAATCACGTTGTAGGCCAGCGGATGGACCCACAGTTGTTTTTCGTTCTTCTGCGGCGTCTGGAAGCTCAGCACGTCGATGCCCGTGGTGGTCTTGAGGTTGCGCAGGTCGAGTTCGACGTTCCAGCGCCGCGCGCAAAGCTCCGAGAGGTCGTCCTTGCTCACTTGCCGATGATCCAGCAGCGTGGTGACCCGCACCCGGTGGCCAACTCTCACTTCGCGTACCGTTAGTTCATCGGGGAAGCCCGCGTACTGCTCAGGCGTCATCCACTGTGGGCGCGCCGCAGGTTTGGGCCAGTGCACGAGGTGATCACGCGTGCCCAGCGACTGGCCAGCGTGACAAGTCGGTGATGCGCGAGCCGTTTTGCTCGAACAACATGTCCACACCTGCCGCCATCAGGGTGGCGATCAGGAAGTAGTTGCAGTACAGGGCATCGGCGAGCATCACATCGCCCGGGCGAAAGCCATCGAGCAAACGGCGCACCAGAGCGAGTTCGCCAGTGCCTTTGCCACTGTGTGGCCCAAGCGCCATATTGAGCGCCGCGCCAGTGGCCAGGCAAATCACCATGACCAGTCGGGCCAGCGGAAAGGCCACCCCAGACGCCTGGGTGCTGAGATGCGGATAAACCGCCTGGTTCTCCTGCGTATCGGGCATCGAGATCCCGGTGCCGTCCACCAACTTCACCGCTCGACCGCGCCACAGCCATTGCGCCAGCGCCTTCTCGCTGAGCCAACGGCCTGTTTCGCGCGTGAGCGTACTGACCATCTCCAGTAGCGGGCGCTGGCGCGCCCGGCAGTACCCGCCAGTGCCAACGCTGCACTCGGAGAGCCCATCGGCCGCGCGTTGCGCTGCCCAGCCGTTGACCGCCTCCTGGCACGTGCCGTCGGCCTCCAGCATCTGGCGCATGAACATGGCCAGCGCAACCGTGGGTAAATACAAGCGCTCGCGGTGCTCGGGCAGCACCGACTCGGTCGTCTTGAGCAACTCTGGACTCGTCAGCACGTTGAAGAACTCCACTGCCTGGGCTGTCTTCGCCCGGCGTCCAATACTGCTTCGACGTTGATGCAAAACGTTTCGGGCATTACGATTCATGGCGGCTGGCCTTCGGAAAGATGGTTTGGGAGCTTCGTACACAACCATCCTATCGGCCCTTGGGTCAGCCACCTCTTCTTCTCTTCAAATTCAAATGCTTACGCCCGTGACTTCAACGCCACGGGGCCAAAGTAAGTGCCATTCGCATTAAGGTTGCAATTTGCAACCTTAAAGAGTGGGCGTGGGCAACATCGCAAGTACATGCCGTACGCGTTCACGGAACACGGGGCCATCATGGCCGCCAAGCTTTTGAACAGCCCGCGTGCCACTGAAATCAGTGTGCACATAGTCCGTGCCTTCGTTGATCTGCGCGCGACACTGGCTACCAACCGCGAAATGGCCGCCAAGCTCTACCAACTTGAACGCAAAGTCTCCAAGCATGATCGTGCCATCGCCGAGTTGATCGATTCAATGCGCCAGTTGCTTGCACCACCAGAGCCACCCAAACGGCCTATTGGATTTGTGACGCAGCACGAGAAGAAGAGGCCGAGGGCGGCGCGCAAGGGCAAGGCCACTTGATGCGCCACGAATTACCACCGTTTGCGGCCGACTCGCGCCATCGATACCCGGATACTCCAGGGCAGATCACTTGACCGCAAACGGCGCCCGCAGAAACCCCCTGAACCGCGCCCGCGCCCCGCGCACCGGCGCCGCGCTCAAGCGGTAATCCGGAAAACGCGCCAGCCAGCGGCCGACCGCGATGCGGCCTTCGAGGCGCGCCAGGCTCAGGCCGGCGCACTGGTGGATGCCGAAACCGAAGGCCAGGTGGCGGTTGTCGCGGCGTTGCAGATCCAACTGATCGGCGCTGGAGAACTGCGCCGGGTCGTGGTTGGCGGCGCCGATGCACAGGGTCACCAGCGCGCCCGCGGGCAGTGGCACGCCGCCCACTTCACAGGCCACCAGCGCGCGCCGGTTGCCGAGCTGGTTGGACGACTCGAAGCGCAGGAACTCGTCGACGGCGCTCGCCAGGCAGGCCTCCAGCGCCGCAGGGTCCTGCGCCTGTTCACGCGTCTGCGCCAGCAACCCGGCCCGGGCCTGCGGCCACTCCTGCAGCGTGACCAGCGCATTGCCGATCAGGTTGGTGGTGGTTTCGTGCCCGGCATTGAGGTTGAAGATGCAGTTGTGCAGCAACTCGGCTTCTGACAGTCGCCCGTCCGGCGCATCGGCGGCGCTTCCTTCGCCCTGGATCAGGCGCGTCAGCACGTCGTGTTGCGGGTCGCCCGGACGCCGGCGCCGGTCCTCCACCAGGCGCTGCAGGTAGGCAAGGAATTCCGTGACGCTCTGGTTGCCCAGCGCCTCCTGCGCCGGCGTGAGCGCCGGCTCGAGCGCGCCCAGGATCGCGAGCGACCAGCCGCGCAGCGGCCCGCGCTCGGCATGCGGCACGCCCAGCAGGTTGCCGATGACCTCGATCGGAATCGCGGCTGCGAAGTCCTCGATCAGGTCCCCGCCGCCCTGCGTTTCGATGCGGTCCAGCAGCCGGTCGACCAGCGTTACCAGGCCACCCTCCATGTCGGCGATGGCGCGGCGCGTCAACGCGCCCATGATCAGCCGGCGCACACGGGTGTGCAGCGGTGGGTCGTTGAACACCAGGCTGGTGGTGTGGTGTTCGAACAGCGGCGCGTGGGCTACGGCCGGGCCCGTCGGGTCTGGTGTGTGGCTCCGGTACGGCGCGTGGTTGTACTTGGGCGCGAACTCGACCCGCTTGTCGGAGCTGAAGGTCTGGGCGTCGCGGTAGACCGCCACCAGGTCCCGGTAACGCGTCAGGAACCACGACCCGTCGGGCATGTGCCGCACCGGCGTGTCGGCGCGCAGCAGGTCGTAGACCGGGTACGGGTTGGCGTAGAAATCGGCCGGCAGCGCGCGCAGGTCGAAGGTGTCGGCGATGGCGCGTGCGCGCGCCGCTGACATCGGCGGTGTGGCCACCGGCACGCCCATCAGCCGGCCTGCGCGGCGCGCGTTGTCGCACGCGCTCGTAGGATCGGCGCGCCGGCGTTCATGTGCCGAGGAAATCCCGGATCGCGAACAACACGGCGTCGGGGGCTTCGAGCATCATCTGGTGCCCGCCGTCGACCAGCACCACCTTGGCGTTCCTGGCCGCGCGCACCAGTGGTTGGGCCGCCTTGGGCGGTGTCATCTGGTCGCCGCGTCCCAGCACGAACAGCACCGGGGCTTCGACCTTTTGTATTGCCGCTTCACCTCCCGCATAGGTGTCGCAGGCCAGGAAGCCGGTATGGAACAGGTTCGCTTTGGTGTTGCTGGCCAGCACCCTGCGCATCAGCGCGCGCGAGCCGCCGTACAACCAGGTGCCCGGGCCGAGCGACGAGGGCGGTGGCGCCAGCATCGAGTGCGAGTAGGTGTTGACCATGTCGATGCCTTTCTGGGGCTGGTTCTGCGACGTATCGAGCAGGGCGGCCGACACCTTCATTGGGCAGGCGGTGCCCACCAGCACCAGGTGGCTGGCGCGCTGCGGCGCGCGGGCGGCCGCCTCGAGCGCGATCAGTGCGCCGAAGCTGTGGCCCACCAGCGCGGCCCGGGCCAATCCGGCGGCGTCCATCAGGGCCAGCACGAAGTCCGCGCCCGCGCCCACACTCGACGGCGGGTCGCCCGCGCTCTTGCAGTGGCCGGGCAGGTCGGGCGCCAGCACGTTCCAGCCGTGGTTGGCCAGGTACCGCGTCTGCAGGATCCACACGCTGTGGTCGTTCAGCACGCCGTGCACGAAGATGGCCGTGGGTTTGGCCGGGTCCAGCGGCTTGCCGCCGGTGTAGCAGAAGGTGCTTTGTCCGTTGACGCTGAGCAACATCACGCACCTGCCTTTTCCGCGGCCTTGAGCGCGCGCTTGAGATCGTCGATCAGGTCGTCCGGCTCTTCCAGCCCGATCGACAGGCGGATCGTTCCCTGCGTGATGCCGCCGGCCGCCAGCGCCTCGTCGCTCATGCGGAAATGGGTCGTGCTGGCCGGGTGGATCACCAGACTTCGGCAGTCGCCCACATTGGCCAGATGGCTGAATAGCTGG
>JANMYG010000435.1:0-2451 GCA_031381865.1 Betaproteobacteria bacterium
ACCGGCCGGACGGTGGCCGTGGTGGGCGCCGGGCCGGCCGGTCTGGCCTGTGCCCACGGGCTGGCGCGGCTCGGCCATGTCGTGGTGCTTCTCGACGCCAACCCCAAGCCCGGCGGCCTCAATGAATACGGACTGGCCACCTACAAGACCGTGAACGACTTCGCGCAACAGGAGATCCGCTGGCTGCTGTCGATCGGCGGCATCGACCTGTGCACCGGCATCCGCCTGGGCAAGGATGTGACGCTCGACGCGCTGGTCAGGGACTACGACGCGGTGTTTCTGGGTCTGGGCCTGGCGGGGGTCAATTCCATCGGCATCGCCGAGCCGGCGGCCACGGGTCTGCGCAATGCGGTCGAATTCATCGCCGAGCTGCGCCAGGCGGGCAACTATGCCGATGTGCCCACAGGGCGCAAGGTGGTGGTGATCGGCGGCGGCATGACGGCGGTGGACGCCGCGGTGCAGTCCAGAAAACTCGGCGCCGAGCAGGTGACCATCGTCTACCGCCGCGGGCCGGCAGACATGTCCGCGTCCGGGCACGAGCAGCAATGGGCGCAGACCAACGGCGTATTGATACGGCACTGGGCCGCGCCCAAAGAGGTGTTGACACAGGCCGGCGCCGTGTGCGGCATGCGTTTTGCCGCCACCCGCATGGACGGCGGGAAACTGGTCGAAACCGGGGAGACCTTCGACTTGCCGGCCGACATGGTCTACAAGGCGATCGGACAGAGTTTCCATGCGCAGCCGCTGGGGGCGATGGTGGAGCTCCGGGGCGGGCGCATCACCACCGACGACGCCGGGCGCACCTCGCACCACAAGATTTGGGCCGGTGGCGACTGCCGGGTCGGCGGGCGCGACCTGACGGTCGAAGCCGTGGAACACGGCAAGGTGGCGGCGTTGTCGATCCATGCGGCGCTGGGCACATGATGGTTCGTGGTGTCACAACTGTGGACGGGCAAGGCCCCTCGCAGCGGGCCGGTCGAAGACCTTCGACCAGCGCAGCCCGAACGCGGTGGTGCGTTGACCGGGCCCGGACGGCGTAATACATCGAGCGACTATTCGTGGAGTACTAGACCATGGCAGACCTGAGCACCGAATTCCTCGGCATCCGCAGCCCCAACCCGTTCTGGCTGGCGTCGGCGCCGCCCACCGACAAGGAATACAACGTGGCGCGGGCCTTCGAGGCCGGCTGGGGTGGCGTGGTCTGGAAAACGGTGGGCGAGGACCCGCATGTCGTCAACGTCTACGGCCCGCGTTATTCGGCGCTGCTGGGCGGCGACCGGCGCGTGATCGGCTTCAACAACATCGAGCTGATCTCCGACCGCCCGCTGCAGACCAACCTGGACGAGATCTACCGCGTCAAGCGCGCCTGGCCCGACCGGGCCATGGTGGTCTCGATCATGGTGCCGTGCGAGGAGGAGTCATGGAAACGCATCCTGCCCAGGGTCGAAGACACCGGATGCGACGGCATCGAACTCAACTTCGGCTGCCCGCACGGCATGAGCGAACGCGGCATGGGCTCGTCGGTGGGACAAGTCCCGGAATACATCGAAATGGTCGCGCGCTGGTGCAAGGCCTACAGCCGGCTGCCGGTGATCGTGAAACTCACGCCCAACATCACCGATGTGCGTTACCCGGCCCGCGCGGCGAAGAAAGGCGGCGCCGACGCGGTGTCGCTGATCAACACCATCAACTCGATCATGGGCGTCAACCTCGACACGATGACGATGGTTCCCAGCGTCGGCAAGCAGGGTTCGCACGGCGGTTATTGCGGCACGGCGGTCAAGCCGATCGCACTCAACATGGTGGCCGAAATCGCGCGCGACCCGCAGACCGCGGGGATGCCGATCTCCGGCATCGGCGGCATCAACAACTGGCGCGACGCGGCGGAATTCATCGCGCTGGGCAGCGGCACGGTGCAGGTCTGCACGGCCGCCATGGTGTATGGCTTCAAGATCGTGCAGGACATGTGTGACGGCCTGTCCAATTTCATGGACGAGCAGGGTTACACCAGCGTGCGCCACATGGTCGGCAAGGCGCAGCACAGCATCACGGGCTGGAGCAACCTGGACATGAACCATGTCGAAAAAGCCGTCATCCACCAGGACTCCTGCATCCAGTGCGGGCGCTGTTATGCGGTGTGCGAGGACACCTCGCACCAGGCGATTTCTGCCACGCGCAACGGCCAGCGGCATTTCGAGATCAAGGAAGAGGAATGCGTGGGCTGCAACCTGTGTGTCTCGGTCTGCCCGGTGCCCGACACGATCTCGATGCGCACCCTGCAGGCCGGCGAGATCGACCGGCGCACCGGCAAGACGGTATCGGGTGAATACGCCAACTGGACCACCCATCCGAACAACCCGATGAGCCCCGCTTTCAAGGCGGCGGCGGCGGTTTGAGGCATATGATGTTCGCTGTTTCTCAACCACGGAGACTCCCATGAGCGCAATCCTG
>JANMYG010000465.1:0-1738 GCA_031381865.1 Betaproteobacteria bacterium
GTGCAGGCTGTTGCAGTTGTCGTAGATCGCGATCAGCGCCTGCAGCGTGGTGCGGATGTCGTTGAACTGGATCTCCTGCGCATGCAGGCTGCGCCCGCTGGTCTGGATGTGGTATTTGAGCTTCTGGCTGCGTTCGTTGGCACCGTATTTCTCCTTCATGGCGACGGCCCAGATGCGGCGCGCCACGCGCCCCATCACGGTGTATTCCGGGTCCATGCCGTTGGAGAAGAAGAAGCTCAGGTTGGGCGCGAAGTCGTCGATGTGCATGCCACGCGCCAGGTAGGCTTCGACGAAGGTGAAACCGTTGGAGAGCGTGAACGCGAGCTGGCTGATCGGGTTGGCGCCGGCCTCGGCGATGTGGTAACCACTGATCGATACGCTGTAGAAATTGCGCACCCGGTTGTGCACGAAATACTCGGCGATGTCGCCCATCACCTTCAACGAGAATTCGGTCGAGAAGATGCAGGTGTTCTGGCCCTGGTCTTCTTTCAGGATGTCGGCCTGCACCGTGCCACGCACGTTTTCCTGCACCCATTCGCGGATCTTTTCGATTTCGGTGTCGGTCGGCTCGCGGCCGTTTTCCGACGTGAACTTGTCGATGTTCTGGTCGATCGCCGTGTTCATGAACATCGCCAGGATGGTCGGGGCCGGGCCGTTGATGGTCATGCTGACCGAGGTGGCCGGGCTGCACAGGTCGAAGCCGCCGTACAGCACCTTCATGTCATCCAGCGTGGCGATGCTGACGCCCGAGTTGCCGACCTTGCCGTAGATGTCGGGCCGCGGGTCGGGGTCGTTGCCGTACAGCGTGACCGAGTCGAAGGCGGTCGACAGGCGCTTGGCCGGCATGCCCGAACTCAGCAGCTTGAAGCGGGTGTTGGTGCGGAACGCGTCGCCCTCGCCGGCAAACATGCGGGTCGGGTCCTCGCCCTCGCGCTTGAAGGCGAAGGTTCCGGCGGTGTAGGGGTAACTGCCGGGCACGTTGTCGAGCATCAGCCACTGGAGGATCTCGCCGTGGTCTTGGTACTTCGGCAGCGCGACCTTGCGCACCGGTGTGCCGCTGAGCGACCTGGTGACGAGCGCCGTGCGGATCTCCTTGTCGCGGATCTTCACGACGTATTCGTCGCCGGCGTAGGCCTTTTGCATCTCGGGCCACTGCCCCAGCAACTTGCGCTCCGGCCCGCCGAGTTGCGTCTCGCGCTGCAGCGCCAGGTCGCTGACCGCTTCGACAGCGCGCACCTTGGCCGGGTTGGCCTGTTGCAGCATGCGCGCCGACGCGCGCAGCTGCTGGACCTCGCGCGCCACCGTCGCCTGGGCGCGGGCGCGCGCCTTGTAGGCGCGCACCGTGTCGCTGATCTCGGCCAGGTAACGGATGCGCGCGGCCGGCACCACCGGGGTCTGGTTGGTGCTGTGACGCACCGCGACGGCGGGCAAGGTGCCGGACTCGACCGGCAGGCCGAGCGACGCGAGGCGCCGCAGCAGGGCTTGGTACAGCGCGGTCACGCCGTCGTCGTTGAAACGCGCCGCCATGGTGCCGAACACCGGCATCTGGTCGGCCGGCGTGGTCCACGCCTCCTTGTTGCGCTGCACCTGCTTGGCCACGTCGCGCAGGGCGTCGAGCGCGCCCTTGCGGTCGAACTTGTTGATCGCCACGAACTCGGCAAAGTCGAGCATGTCGATCTTTTCCAGCTGGCTGGCCGCGCCGTATTCGGGCGTCATCACGTACAGCGGCACGTCCACG
>JANMYG010000469.1:0-5458 GCA_031381865.1 Betaproteobacteria bacterium
GTGCCCAGCGGGATGAACGTGGATTCGTTCTCCGATACCAGGAAAGTCTGGTCGCCCTTGGTCACTTTGGCCGTACCACTGACGACGATCCAGTGCTCCGCGCGGTGGTGGTGCATCTGCAACGAAAGCGTGCCGCCGGGCTTGACAACGATACGCTTGACCTGGAAACGTGCCCCCGCATCCACGCTGTCGTACCAGCCCCATGGCCTGAATACCTTGCGGTGGATTTGTACTTCGGAACGACCTCGTTGTTTCAGTACATCCACGATCTGCTTGACGTCCTGCGTCCGGTCCTTGTGCACCACCAACACGGCGTCGGGTGTCTCCACGACCACGAGGTCGCTCACCCCCACACACGCCACCAGCCGACCGTCCGCCACTGCCAGGGTGTTGCGGCAATCATGCAGCATCACGTCGCCCGTTGCAACATTGCCCGCGTCGTCCTTGGGCAGCACTTCCCACAAGGCATCCCAGGCGCCGACATCGGACCATCCGGCCTGCAGCGGGATCACCACGCCTATTGGCAGTTCGCCAGCGGCGCGCACAGTATCCCGGCCGATCGCGGTGATGCGCTCCATCACCGCGTAATCGATCGAGTCGCTCGGACAGGCGGCGAAGTCATCCTTGCCGACCCGCAAGAATTCGCCGTCGCGCGAACCGCCCGCCCATGCGGCGTTGCAGGCAACCCGGATATCGGGCCGGCAGGCGCCGATCGCCGCCAGCCAGACGGACGCGCGCATCATGAACAAGCCACTGTTCCACAGGTAGGAACCCTGTTCCAGGTACGCAGTCGCGGTTTGCAGATTTGGCTTTTCCACAAACCGAGCGATCAAGCGCGCATCTCTGGAACCGCCCCGATCGGCTCCCGCAAGATACTCGCCCGCCTGTATGTAGCCGTAGCCGGTTTCCGGCGAGTCCGGCGTGATACCGAAAGTCACCACAAGCCCCTCTTCGGCCAACGCGGCGCCGATGCCCACGACGTCGCGAAAAATGGCGGTGTCTGCAATCACGTGGTCTGCCGGCATCACCAGCAATACCGGATCGGCACCGTCGCGCGTCGCGGCCAGCGCCGCCAATGTCAGCGCCGGCGCAGTATTGCGCCCGGCGGGCTCGAGCACGATCGCGCCAGGCCGGTCCATCAGCCGCAGTTGTTCGGCAATGACGAAGCGGTACTCTTCGTTGCACACGACGATCGGCGGCGCGAGTTCGGCCCCGGTGATACCCTCGGTGCGCCGCACCGTGGCTTGCAGCAGCGAGTCGTCACCGACCAACGCAAGCAATTGCTTGGGATATTTTTCTCGTGACAACGGCCACAACCGGGTACCCGAACCACCTGACAAAACGACGGGTTGAATCAGCATCTTGGCTTTGTAAATCCGGACGGCACATCAGCCGCGCGCGTCGCCCCAGCGCAGTTGCGCGTTGTCATCACCCTGATAAGACGTGACACCGTGGCGGTCGACGCAATACTGCGGCGAAATAATCATCTCGTCGAAACGCATTCCCGCACCTAGGCGCGTGTACTCGAACACTATGCTGCGTGTCACCATGGCGCCCTTGCGCAATGTCGAGCCATGCCCGATCCACGCCGGGCCGACGATGCGCACACCGGGCTCTATGCGCACGCTCGAGCCGATGTACACCGGGCCCTGGATATTGACTTCATCCCAGGCGATCGAGGTATTCAGCCCGACCCAGATCCCGGGCCTGATTTCCCGGCCCGGCATGGTCAATTCGGCGATCTCTCCGCGCAACACGCGTTGAAGCACCGACCAGTAGTCGCTCACCCTGCCAATGTCGATCCAGTTGAAGAACCGGCTTTGCGCGTAGAACGGCAATTTCTCGGCCACCAGTTGGGGAAACAGCTGCGAGCCGATGTCGTATACCTTGCCCGAGGGGATACGGTCCAACACCGCCGGCTCGAAGATGTAGATGCCGGTGCTGGCCAGTGTCGACTTGGCCTCGGACGGGGCCGGCTTTTCCTGGAACGACAGGATCTTGCCGTCTTCCGCTGCCACGACGATGCCGTAGTTCTGCACTTCGGCCAGCGGCACATCGAGCGTGACGACGCTCGCGATGGCACCCTTGCTCTTGTGCTCGTGCAACGCGGCGCCGATGTCCAGGTCGATTAGCGCGTCTCCGCACAAAACGATCGTCGTTTCATCGAAGAAGCCACTGAAGTCCTGGATCTGACGCATGCCGCCGGCGGAACCGCGCGGTTTGGGCAGTATCTCGCCATGGTCGCGTCCGCCTTCGTACGAATAACCGATCTGCACGCCCCAGCGGTGGCCATCGCCAAAATACTGTTCGATCCGGTCATGGTGGAAAGCCACGTTCACCATGATCTCCACCACACCGTAACGCGCCAGCTGTTCGATCAGGTACTCCATCACCGGCTTGCCCAGGATAGGCACCATCGCCTTGGGCAGATCGTTGGTCAACGGGCGTACGCGGGTGCCTTGCCCCGCCGCGAGAATCATGCCTTTAGCCATTCCTGGTGTGCTCCCCTGGTCAAACCCTGCATCCGATATTCAACTGGTGGCAGCGCCGCGGTATCCCTGCGGGTTCTCGCTTTGCCAGCGCCAGGCGTCCACGCACATTGCCTGCAGGTCGCGGCTCGCGCGCCATCCCAGCAAAGCGGTTGCCCGGCCCGGGTCAGCGTAGCACGATGCGACGTCGCCTTCGCGCCGGGCCGCAACCCGGTACGGTACCGGTCTTCCGCTGGCCTGCTCGAAGGCGCGCAACATGTCGAGCACGCTGTACCCGACGCCCGTACCCAGGTTGATGGCATGGCATTCAGCGTGTTGCTGCAGCCGTTCGAGGGCCTTCAGGTGGCCCGTTGCGAGATCGACCACGTGGATGTAGTCTCGCACGCCGGTGCCGTCCGGTGTGGCGTAGTCGTTGCCCCACACGTTGACGAACTCGCGCCGGCCCACGGCGACCTGCGCCACGAAGGGCATCAGGTTGTTGGGTGCGCCCTGCGGGTCCTCGCCGATCAGGCCGCTGGCATGTGCTCCGACCGGGTTGAAATAACGCAGTATGGACATGCGCCAGAGCGGGTCGCTGCGGTGCAGATCGCGCAACATGTCTTCGATCACCAGTTTTGTGCGCCCGTAGGGATTGGTGGCAGACAGCGGATGGTCTTCGGTCAGTGGAAGCCGCTGCGGCTCGCCGTACACGGTGGCCGATGAACTGAACACCAGCGTTCGGATATCGCAATGCGCCATGGCCTCCAGCAGGCGCAAGCTGCCGATCACATTGTTGTCGTAATAAGCCAGGGGCTGCGCCACCGATTCACCGACCGCCTTCAGGCCGGCGAAATGGATCACGGCCGTGGCTCCGCTGCTTTGCAACGCACCGACCAACGCGTCGCGGTCACGTATATCGCCCTCGACCAGATGCAACTTGCGCCCCGTGATGCGTTCCACCCGGGCCAGAGCCTCGGGCCGGCTGTTGCAGAAGTTGTCGAAAACCGTCACGCCATGCCCGGCGTTGAGCAACTCCACGCAGGTATGGCTGCCGATGTAGCCCGCACCTCCGGTTACCAGAATCATGCTCATGACAAATTACCCGCCAATATGTCCACGATCCGTACCGCGGCGTGCCCGTCCCACAGATGGGGGCGCCGGCCCTGTTTGCCTTCGCCGCGCAATACCTTGCGCGCTTCGGCCACGATCACCACCGGGTCGGTGCCCGCCAGCACGTTGGAGCCTTCGTCGACCGTGACCGGACGTTCGGTGTTCTCGCGGATGGTGATACACGGCACACCCAGCGCCGTGGTCTCTTCCTGCATGCCACCACTGTCGGTCAGCACCACGGCGGCATCCTTCCAAAGATTCAGGAATGCCATGTAGGCCTGCGGCCCCACCAGCGTGATGTTCGGCCCCAGGTCGATGCCAAACCTGGCGAGGTTGGCGCGTGTACGCGGGTGCACCGGAAAGATCAGCGGCAACTCGGTGGCAATCTCCCTGAGCGCGCCACCGATGTGCGCCATCATCGCCGCGTCATCCACGTTGCTCGGGCGATGCAAGGTGATCACGCCGTAACGCCCGCCATTGGCCGTGTGGGTGGCCTTGAAAGCGCTGGTCTCGAACTGCGAGGTGTCGGTGCGCCCCAGTTTTTCGGCCTGGTACAACACGTTGTCGACCATCACATGGCCGACGTAATGGATCGCCGAGTCGGCCTTGCCCTCGCGCCGCAGGTGCGCCACACCGCTGGGTTCGGTCACAAAGAACCAGTCCGAGATGCTGTCGGTGACCATCCGGTTGATCTCCTCCGGCATGGACATGTCACCGCTGCGCAGACCGGCTTCCACATGCGCCACCGGGATCTTGAGTTTCTTGGCCACGATCGAGCACGCCAGTGTGGAGTTCACGTCGCCGACCACCAGCACCGCATCCGGCGGCTCGGCCTGGCAAAACTCCTCGAAGGCCACCATGATCTTGCCCGTCTGCTGCGCGTGGCTGCCGCCACCGGCCGCCATGAAGACGTCCGGCTGCGGAATTCCCAACTCTTCGAAAAACACATCGTTCATCTCGCGGTCGTAGTGCTGGCCGGTATGGATGATCTTGAACTTCAGGCCCCCGTGCGCCTGCAAGGCGCGCACGATCGGCGCAATCTTCATGAAGTTGGGCCGCGCGCCGGCCACCAGGTAGAGTGATTTCATTCGGTCGATATTACCCTCCCTCCGGCCGCCTTCAATCCGGCAAATCGGCCTGAAGGAACGGCCGGCCTGCGGCGTCTTTGCCCGACATCAGCGGCACCGCGCCGCCCAACGGCCAATCGATAGCCAGGGTGGGATCGTTCCAGGCAATGCAGCGTTCATGCTCCGGCGCGTAATAGTCAGTCGTCTTGTACAAGAAGTCCGCGCTGTCGGACAGCACCAGGAATCCGTGCGCCAGGCCGGGTGGTACCCAGAGTTGGTGATTGTTTGCGGCCGTCAGGAGGTGCCCGGCCCATTTTCCGAAAGTCAGTGAACTTCGACGGATGTCCACCACAACATCGAACACTTCGCCGGCCACAACACGCACCAATTTTCCCTGGGGTTGCACGATTTGGTAGTGCAGGCCACGCAACACGTTGTGTGACGAGCGGCAATGGTTGTCCTGAACGAAGTACACGTCCAATCCGGTAACCTGCTTGAATACGCGCTGATTGAAGCTCTCGAACAAGAATCCGCGGTTGTCGCGGAAGACACTTGGCTCCAGCAACAACACGTCTGGCACGATGCACTGGCTGATCCGCATCACGATGCCGTCTCACTGATCAGGCGCGGCCGGTAGCGGCCGTACCAGGAGCCTGCCATCGGCCCCGCCAGCCGCCCCAATACTGTGTTGTCGAGACAGCCATTCCCCCGCACCGGATCGTCCGGTTCCACATCCTTGGATTCGTGCCAGTTGTCGAGCGTGGTGATGAGCTCGCCTGCACACACCGTCGACTCTCGGTTGCCGTTGCGGAG